>DASUTC010000037.1 GCA_036374795.1 Herpetosiphonaceae bacterium | reverse complement strand
AGATCGGGATCGAGATAGGTCAGGTTATAGCGTCCGAAGCGCGCGGATCGCGGAAAGAGCTTGCTCAGGCCCGTCATGCGGTAGAACGAAACCGTCGGCGTGGGAAACGAGCGGCGGCATGCCAGATCGAGCGAGCCGTCGAAGAGCAGCAGCTTCGGCCCGACCGCGCCGACCGCCGGATGCGATTCCAGGTACTCGATCAGCAGATCGAGCGCGTCGGCCTCGACCTCCGTGTCGTTGTTGAGCAGCATCACGTAGCGATTGCCGCTCGCCTCCGCCGCCTCCGCCGCGATAATCTCCCGCAGCGCCAGGTTATTGCCCGCCGAGAAACCCGTATTGCGCGGGTTGACGATCAGCCGCGCCTGTGGAAACTCCGCCCGCACGATCGCCACGCTCTCATCGGTCGACGCATTATCGACGACCCAGACCTTGAGCGTGTGGCTGGTCCGGCTGTCGAGCACCGAGCGCAAACAATTTCGCAGCAAGTCGCCGCGATTATAGTTCAGAATAACAATATCAAGATGTGCCATGCAGCATTCCTCATTGGAACGCCCAATTATACCATGCGCGCTATCCGCAGCCGCTCAGTCGCGTGCAGTTCAGCGCTTTGTAGCATAGAGCGAATCTCTTCCCTATCGCCATTGTCGGGCTGCGCCATTGACCAAAGGCGGTTCAATGCTTTGCAGCATAGAGCGAATCTCTTCCCCTCTCCTATGGCAATGGGAGCGGGGTGCTGAGCACAGCGAAGCGGGGTGAGGGCCTGATGCAAAACGCTATCCGCAGCCGCTCAGTCGTCGCCGCGCGCCAGCCGTAGCACCTGACCGTAGGCCAGCAGGCGGCTGCGCAGCTCCTCCACGCCAATCCGCCCCCGCAGACGATCGCGCCACGCGCTCAGCGCCGCCCAGAGCATCCCGGCGCGCACGATCCGCCGGTTCCAGCGCTCGCGGCGTGGGCTGCCGAGCTTGGCAAAAAAGCGCAGACGGCTGCGGTGCAGCGCGACAAAGCTGCGGCCCTTGAACTGCTGCGAGCTGGCTCCGGCGACATGCACCACCTCGGCGCTCGGCACCTGCCAGATCGCCCAGCCCGCCTGCCGACAGCGGTAGCACCAGTCGACCTCCTCGACGTACATCCAGTAGCCTTCGTCCAGCAGGCCAACCTGCTCCAGCGTCGTGCGGCGCAGCAGCATTGCCGCGCCCAGCGGATGATCGATCGGGAAGGGATCGCTGCCGCGCTCCTCGCGGTAGCGCCCGTTGAGCGAGGACGCATACAGCCGCCCCAGCAGCGGGCCGCGCGGCGGAAACAGATCCAAGAGCGTCATCCAGAGCGTCGGAAAATGCCACGCGCCCTCCTGCGGCCTGCCGTCGGGATAGAAGAGTCGCGCGCCCACCGCGCCAACTCGCGGATGCTCGTCCATGAATTCGACCATCGCCGCCAGCGCGCCGCGACGCAGGAAGGCATCGGGGTTGAGCAGCAGCACATAGTCGGATGGCAGATCCGCCGCCAGCGCGTGGCATAGCCCCTGGTTCGTGCCCGCCGCAAATCCGCGATTGCGCTTGTTGGCGATCAGCATGACCGTGGGAAACTCGCGGCGGACCATCTCGACGCTGCCGTCGTGCGAGGCGTTATCCACCACGATCACCTGGGCGGGCGGCTTGGCTGCGACCGCCGAGGACAGGCATTGGCGCAGCAGCGCGCAGACGTTATACGACACGACGACGATCGTGACTCGTGATGCGGGAGCAGTATTCATACGGTACGGGAGTGTAGCGCGAACTAAGGCAGCGTGCAAGATCGACGCTGCCGCGCGTAGCGAGGCCGGGGTTTGGGGTGTCCCCCAAAATATTAATATTTCCCTTTCTAATCCAGAATCTCATGCGCTGTTTCCCAACCCGCGCCTTGATTCTGCATCGGGGACCACACAAAAGGGTGGACGATGCTCGTCCACCCCTGCAATCCAATCTCCGACCCTTGTGATGACTACCGGCCACCGCGCGGGCCGCCCCGATCGCCACGGTCGCCACGGTCGCCACCCCGATCGCCGCGCGAGAAGCCACCACGATCGCCGCCGCGATCACCGCCACGATCGCCGCGCGAGAAGCCACCCCGATCACCGCGTGGACCGCCGCCACCGCCGCCACGCCGTGGCGCAGCGCCAGCCGCCTTGCGGTCTTCAGGCGACTCGCCGGTCAGCACCGCGCGGCGCGACAGGCTGACCTTGCCGGTGCCTGGCTCGACATCGATCACCATCACGCGCACCTCATCGCCGATCTTGAGCACGTCCTCGACGTTCTCGACGCGGCCCTCGGCAATCTCCGAGACATGCAGCATGCCGTCTTTGCCGGGCACGAGGTTGACGAACGCGCCAAACGGCTTGATGCTGACAACTTTGCCGTTGAAGATCTCGCCCTGCTTGATCTCGCGCGTCACGGCCTCGATGCGCCGCTGCGCGATCTCCGCGCCCTGCGCGTCGGCGGTGGTGATGAAGACCGTGCCGTCGTCCTGCACGTCGATCTGCGCGCCCGACTCTTCGATGATTGAGCGGATGTTCTTGCCGCCGGGGCCGATCACCGCGCCGATCTTTTCGGGGTTGATCTGCAACGTGATGATGCGCGGAGCGGTCGCGGCTAGCTTCTGCCGTGGCTCGTCGATCACCGCGCTCATCTTGTCCAGAATGTACTGGCGCCCTTCACGCGCCTGCGCAAACGCGATCCGCATGATCTCGTAGGTAATGCCCGTGGTCTTGATGTCCATCTGGAGCGCGGTGACGCCGTCTGACGTGCCAGCCACCTTGAAATCCATGTCGCCCAGCGCGTCCTCGATGCCCTGAATATCCGTGAGCACCTGGAACTTGCCGTTCTCACCCGTGATCAGGCCCATCGCGACGCCCGCCACAGGCTTGGTGATTGGCACGCCCGCGTCCATCAGCGCCAGCGACGAGCCGCACACCGAGGCCATCGAGCTAGAGCCGTTCGACGCCAGCACCTCCGAGACGAGACGCATCGTGTACGGGAACTCCGCCTCATCCGGCAGCACCGCGTACAGCGCCCGCTCCGCTAGATGCCCGTGGCCGATGTCGCGGCGCTTCGGGCCACGCAGCGGACGCGCCTCGCCCGTCGAGAAGGGCGGGAAGTTGTAGTGGTGGATGTAGCGCTTGGTCGTCTCCAGGCCCAGATCGTCCAGCCGCTGCTCGTCGCCGGGAGAGCCCAGCGTGACGATCGTCAGCACTTGCGTCTGGCCGCGTGTAAACAGGCCGGTGCCGTGCACGCGCGGCAAAACGCCGACCTCGACCGAGATCGGGCGGATGTCTTGCGGCGCTCGCCCATCGACGCGCAGGCCACGCTCCAGAATCGCTGAGCGCACCTCGGCCTTCAGCAGCGCCTCGAAGGTCTTGGCGACCGCTTTCGAGCGCTCAGCCTGCTCCAATTCGGGCACGTCCTGCATGAAGTGCGTCAGCACGTCATCCTTGAGCGCCGCCGTTGCATCCTGCCGCGCCTGCTTGTTGGGATTGTTGACGGCCTCGCGCAGACGCTCGCTCATGTAGGCTGTGATCTGCTCTTCCAGGGTGGTATCCGGCGTATGCGGCGTGAACGTGCGTTTTTCCTTGCCAACCTGAGCGCGCAGCTCATCCTGCAAGTCGCAGAGCTGCTTGCACATCGCGTGACCCTCGATCACCCCTTGCAGCATCTCGTCTTCGGTCAGCTCGTGCGCCCCGGCCTCCACCATCAGCACGGCATCGCGCGTACCAGCCACGATCAGATCGAGGCGGCTGGCGTTCATGTCCGGCATCTCAGGGTTGATCACGTACTCGTCGTTGATATGCCCGACCAGCGCCGCGCCCACGGGTCCCTCGAATGGAATATCCGAGATATACAGCGCCGCCGAGGCCGCGACGATCGAGAGCGGACCCGGATCGTTGACCCGATCCGTCGCCAGCGTGGTGATGATCACCTGGACATCGTTGAAGAAGCCCTTGGGAAAAAGCGGGCGAAGCGGGCGATCGGTCAGCCGCGCCGTCAAAATCGCCGTCTCGGTGGGGCGACCCTCGCGCTTGAAGAACGAGCCGGGGATCTTACCCGCCGAGTACATGCGCTCTTCGTAATCGACGGTCAGCGGGAAGAAATCCACGCCCTCGCGCGGCTCATCCGACGCCACGACCGTCGCCAACAACACAGTCTCGCCATACGATGCCAGCACGGCACCGCTAGCCAACTGCGCCAACCGACCCGTTTCGAGTGTGAGCGTGCGCCCCGCGATCTCCGCAGAGACGCGCGCCACCGTACGTTCTTGATCTGTCTGTGTCATCCTAACAACTTCCTCTTTGAGCGATCTATCATGCGCTCACTAACTGGGAGAGGTTAGGTACTGGAGGCTGAAGGGAAACGGCGACGTATCGCTCGCAGGACTCTACCGCGCTTCTCTGCATTCCCCAATTCCTAACGCACTCCCATCATCTCAGCCTGCATTGTACAACACAACGCCCAGCGGCGGTATGCCCTGGGCGTTGTACAGCAAAACCGATACCAGCGATTGCGTTCAGGTCTGCCATGCGCGATTCCTGCATCTGTGTTGCAGATGTACGCCACGGCATCCAGCACGTACCCGAACGTTAGCGGCGCAGGCCAAGCCGCTCGATCACCTGCTGATAGCGCGCGCGATCCTTTTTCTGCAAGTACGACAGCAGGCGGCGGCGGCGGCCCACCATCTTCAGCAGGCCACGGCGGCTGTGATGATCGTGGGAATGAATGCGCAGATGGCCGATCATCTGGTTGATGCGCTGGGTCAGCAGCGCGATCTGCACTTCCGGCGAGCCGGTATCGTTGCCATGCACCTGGTAATCGCCGATGATCTGTGTCCGTTGTTCTTTAGGCAGAGCCATGATAGATCTAACCCCTTATTAAATCGCGTCCGGGCTTGGGTTGGCCCGGCGTTCAACAACGGTGGATTATACCATCGCAGCGAAAGCGGCGCAATCTAGCGCCATCGGCAATCCGTGCCTCAATCGCGGGGGCAGCGCGCCTCGACGTTGGGAATGCCAACGCAGACCAGTGTTCGCGCGACGTTGTTAACCGGATACCCAACGCCCTCGTGCGCAAGGCCGACATAGAACTGCATGCGGTCCTCGCGCTGCTCGATCCGCACGCTGCCGGTGATCTCGACCTCCTCGCCGGGCTGCAAGTAGTCCCACTCGCCGGGCTTGGCCCACTGCTCCATCGGGCGCGGCGACATTGCCCAACGGAACGGGTAGCCATGCCCGCCGCCCCAGTCCAGCGCTACCCGCCAGAAGCCGCCGCCTTTGTCGTCCCACGTATGCTCCTCGATCGAAGAAAAGATATCGTCGGTCGAGTACTGGTAGCCGGAGGGCGGCCCTTGCGTTTTGATCGGCACATTGCCGGTATTCTTGACCCGCACGGTGACGGTGATCGCGCTGCCCAGCGCTACTCGTACCGGCGCGATCTGCGCAAACGTGATCCGCGCGGTGGAGCGTCCCGGCGCGACCACCTCGATCTGGCCCTGGCGCTGCACGATATTGCCGACCCGATCGCGCGCGACGATCGTGTAGGTGTACGTGCCGGTCGAGACGAGCGAGCCGTCAGGCCGCTTGCCGTCCCAGATATGACTCTGGGCGAACGGGCCTTCTTCCAGCTCCGCGATAAACGGAATCTGCGTGTTGTTCTGGTCCGTGAAGTTAATCGTGACGGTCGCTGTCACCGGCAGCCGATACGTAAAGTAGGCTACATCGTCGTCGGCGTCCTCGTTGGGAGAGAACTGCTCGGTGACGCTCAAGTCCTCGATGCTCGGCGGCTGGTCGGCGGCCTCGCGCACGATGATCTCGCCCGTGGCGCTGATCGGCGGGCTACCCGCGAGCGGCGTGGCCTCGACCAGATAGGTGTAGGTGCCGTCCGGCAGTACTTGCTGCACGATGCTCGGCTCGCCGCCCTGGACGGTGCCGTCGAAGACCAGCGCGTACGGCTGGTTCGACGGCACGCGCCGCTGGTTGTCGCGCAGAACATAGCGCTGCCCGGCCTGATCTTCGAGCGAGACAGAGATCGTCGCGGGCACGCCGATGCTGTAGTTGATCGTCAGCGCATCGTCGACGCCGTCGCCGTTGGGCGTGATCACGTTGGTGGACGTGCTGACGTTACTCAAGACCTCACGCTGAGCGCACGCGCTGAGCACAAGGACGATACAGGTAACGCCAAAGATCTTGATCAGCAGACGAAGTGTATTCATAGCCTCAGTGTGTTAGCTCGACTCGCGCACGACACGCAGCTCCGGCGATTCGTCCTGGGCAGCCCGGTAGCGGCGCTCGAAGATCAGCAGGCTCAGCACGCCAAGCATGACGCCAAACCACAGCGTGCAGAAGCGAATCATGATTGTCGCCGCCGCAGCCGCCGAGCTACTGATCCCAGCGATCAGCGCGACAAGCAGCGCCGCGCTGGATGCCTCGGAAACGCCCAGGCCGCCGGGTAGGAATGAGACGAGGCCGAATAGTGTGGATGCGGCAAAGACAAAGGTCGCGATCAGCAGCAGATTCAGGCTGGGCGCGATTCCAAAGCCGATCAGCACGTAGTAGAACGCGATACACTCGCCGCCCCACGAGATAATGCTCAGCAGCGTCGAAACCAGCAGCAGCCGCCACGACAGCAGCGCAAAGCTGGACTCGTAGAAGCGCCGGGCGTGAGGAGCAAAGCGCTTGAGCAGCGGCAGATGCTCCATGCGTTGCAGCAGCCACAGCGCGAACGGACGATACTGGAGCGCCGCGATGCCTACGCTCCCGGCGACTAAGAGCAGCCAGAAGAGCGGACGCGCTGCCGGGTACAGATTCAGCCCGACCGCCATCAGCACCAGCATGCCTAGGCCGTCGGTCAGCCGCTCCGCCAGCACGATTGGCGCCGATGCGCTTACGGGCGTGCCGTTGATCCGCTTGAGCAGATACGACTTGAAGACCTCGCCGACCTTGCCCGGCGTGACCGCCATCACCATGCCCGACGTGAAGAGCAGCGCGCTATCGACGTAGCTCACACCCGCGCCCATGCCCAGCTTGCGCAGGTAGTAATCCCACTTGAGCCAGCGCAGCACGTAGTTGAGGAGCGTCCACGCCAGCACGGCCCAGACGATCGGCCAGCGGAAATCAGCCAGATCATTGCCCACGGCGCGAATATCGGTGGTGATGCTGAGCGCGGCAATAACAAGCGCTCCCAGAATGGCTGAGAGCGCTACCTTACGTTGTACATTTCGTGCCGAAATCAAATCCTAACTCCACCCACACGCTGCTTCAGTCATCTCCGAGTTCAAAGGTCAAAGTTCAAGGTTCAAAGTCTTCCTTGCTCGCCTGTTCCCTTGTTCCTTCAACCCGGCCTGTCGGCGCGGTTATCCCGGCGACTGATCGCCTGGCATTCTACCGCAGGATAGCAGGCGCGGCAATGATGCGGCGCTGAAACATGCGTCTCTCCCGCGAAGCATCGGCAGCTACATGTGCCGCCGCCAGGTCCAGAGCGCGGCAGCGCCAAAGCCCAGCGCGATGATTCCCAGCACCAGCTCTGCGAGCCGCAGCGTGAAGCTCGACCACCACGCTCCCTGCGCGGTCGAGTCTTGATCGAGCGTCGTGGTGTCCGCTCCAGCCGGCTCGTAGGACTTGAAGGCGGGCTGTTGCGGCTGCTCGGCGGCACCGCCAGCGGCTGGACTGGCTGCGGGTGAGGCTAGCGGGTTGATTGCAGCCTCCGGCGTGCCCACCGCGAGGGTCGTGCCTGCGGACGGTGGATACGCGGCTGTATCCGAGGCTGCCGTTCCGCTTGATGCGTTCCCCGCCTCCGCCCCAGAGGCTACGGCGGTTGTAGCGCCTTCCGATGGTGACGGAGAACCCGACGGCATAGCGGCGCTGCGGCCCGTATCGGGAGGCGATGCCGCCGGGCTTTCGGCAGGCTGCATCATCGTCTCGGGCGCTCCGCCCGCCGCGTCGGAGCCGCCCTGCTGAGGTGCGGCAAACGGCGCGGATTCCTGTGCAGGGGGCGAGGCGGCAGCGGAGAAGCTCATGCCAGCGTTCGGCCTGCCAACGCGCAGCACATCCACACCCACGACCACAAGGAAGAGCGCGGTTGCAACCAGCGTGGCCCAGCGCAGCGTCGGGAAGAGCAAGCGCCGAGGAGCTACAGCAGCCGGATCGAGGGTGAAGGAGCGGCGCGGCTGCACCATTGGCAGGTCGCGCAGCAGCGCACGGAACATGCGAAGTTCCTGAAGCTCTTGCGTACACGCGGGACACGTCTGGATATATCGCTCAACCTGCCGACGCTCTACGGCATCGACCGCGTTGTCGATATACGCGGACAGGAGTTCGCTGGTATTGTCAGGATGGTTGTGTGACAATTGTTCCATCTACAAACACATTGGTTACTCAATAGACGATTAGCCGCGACGGATTGCCAGGTTGCTTGAGCAGGATCGATCCTACTCAGGACTCTGACGGTAACGAGCCGGTAAAAGTTCCCCCTGACGCAGCACATTTCGCAACTGTGCCCGGCCCCGGCTTAACCGAGATTTTACCGTCCCCAGCGGCCAGCCGGTAACGGCGCTGATCTCGTCATAGCTGAAGCCCTGGATATCGCTCAGGACGATCGCCAGGCGCTGATCGGAATCGAGCGTATCGAGGCTGCGCTGAATTTCTCCGGCAAGCTCGTTACGCAGAGAGCGCTCGTCGGGCGTCTCCCCCCGATCCTCGAACTGCCGTGGCGCGTGATCCTCGTCGTCCAAGAAGGCATCGATCGAGGTGGTCGGGCGGCGCTGACGTGCCCGAAGCTGGTCGTAGCAGCCATTGGTGGCGATCCGCATCAGCCATGCGGTAAACGACCCGCCCCGGTAGCGCCGAATGTTACGGAATGCCGACAAAAACGCATCCTGTGTAACATCCGCCGCCGCGTCGGGATCGCCGAGCATGCGATAGCACAGATTGTACAATCGCACCTGATAGTGCTCGACCAGCACGTTGAAGGCGCGGACGTCGCCGCGCTGGCTGTCGGCTATGAGCTGTGATTCATCGTACGTCATTAATCACTGCGGCGTAATAGCTTATGATTACTTAATGAGAACGGGGAGATTATAGCAAACGAAGCGCAACTGCTCTGCATCAAATTGCCGACAATTATTCGCCGGGAGCAGAACCTTGGATGCCCATCAGGCGAAATACGGCTTAAAAAAGCAAACGAGGGGCATTGGAGCGCCCCTCGTCGCGGATAGATTCAACGGACTTAGAAGTCCATGCCGCCCATGCCGCCCATGCCGCCAGGACCACCGGCGGGCGCGGCTTCCTTCTCAGGAATGTCGGTGACAAGCGCATCCGTCGTCAGGATCATGCTGGCGATGGACACGGCGTTCTGCACCGCCGAGCGCGTGACCTTGACCGGATCGGGCACGCCCAGCTCAAGCATGTTGCCGTACTCGCCGGTCATCACGTTGAAGCCGATGTTGGGATTACCCTGCTCCTTCTGAGCGCGGCGTACGCTGTCGATGATCACTGCGCCATCCTCACCGGCATTGCGGGCAAGCTGGCGGATCGGCTCCTCAAGCGCGCGCTTCAGAATGCTGACCGCCGCGCGCTCGTCGTCGTTTTCGGGCTTGAGCGTGTCCAGCGCCGAGATCACATTGATCAGCGCCACACCACCGCCGGGGACGATACCCTCTTCCACAGCAGCGCGAGTCGAGCGCAGCGCGTCTTCCACGCGGTGCTTGCGCTCCTTCAGCTCCGGCTCGGTCGCGGCACCAACCTTGACGACGGCCACGCCGCCGGCCAGCTTGGCAAGGCGCTCCTGAAGCTTCTCGCGGTCGAAGTCGCTGGTCGTGGTTTCGATCTGCGCGCGGATCTGGTCGATGCGGCCCTTGATCGCGCTCTCGTCGCCGTAGCCCTCGATGATCGTCGTGTCGTCCTTGGTGGCGACGACGCGGCGGGCGCGGCCCAGGTCTTCGATCGTCGCGCTGTCGAGCTTGCGGCCAATCTCCTCCGAGATGACCGTGCCGCCGGTCAGGATCGCGATGTCCTGCAACATCGCTTTGCGGCGGTCGCCGAAGCCGGGAGCCTTGATCGCCAGCACGTTGATCGTGCCGCGCAGCTTGTTGACCACCAGCGTCGCCAGGGCCTCGCCGTCGACGTCCTCGGCGATGATCAGCAGGTTCTTCGTGACCTGGAGCACCTTCTCAAGGACCGGCAGCATTTCCTGGATCGAGCTGATCTTCTTGTCGGTGATCAGGATGTAGGGATCTTCCTGCACGGCTTCCATGCGCTCGCTGTTGGTGACGAAGTAGGCCGAGATGTAGCCGCGATCGAGCTGCATGCCCTCGGTGTACTCCGTCTCGTAGCCCAGGCCACGGCCTTCCTCGACGGTGATCACGCCGTCTTTGCCGACCTTGTCCATGACCTGCGCGAGCAGCTGGCCGATCTCCTGGTCCGCAGCCGAGACAGCGGCGACGTTGGCGACTTCCTGCTGATCGCGGACGGGCTGGGCCATCTGCTTGAGCGCGTCGATGATGATCGCAGCGCCCTTGTCGAGGCCGCGCTTGATCAGCATCGGGTTCGAGCCAGCGGCCACCAGGCGCAGACCTTCGTCGACGATCTTCTGAGCCAGTACCGTGGCGGTGGTGGTGCCGTCACCGGCCACATCGTCGGTCTTGGTAGCCGCCTCGACGAACAGCCGCGCGCCCATGTTCTCGAACGGGTCCTTGAGCTCGATCTCTTTGGCGACCGTAACGCCGTCGTGGGTGACGGTGGGCGAGCCGAACTTCTTGTCAATCGCGACGTTGCGACCACGGGGGCCGAGTGTGGTCTTAACCGCATCGGCGACGATGTCCACGCCGCGCTTCAGCGATCGGCGAGCATCTTCATTGAATATAACCTGCTTTGCCATAAACTCCCTCTATCTGAAAGGTAAGATCATTCACGCTATCGCTCGTACGGCGGCGGCTCGTGGAAAGCGTAAGAAGCTACCAGAGCCGCTGCTCAACGGGCTATGCTATTGCTGGACAACCGCGAGAATATCCTTCTCGGCCAGGATCAGGTAATCTTCGTCGTCAAGCTTGATCTCAGTGCCGGCATACTTGGCGAAGAGCACCCGATCGCCAGCCTTCACCGAGACAGGAACACGCTTGCCGTGGTCATCCACGCGCCCCTCGCCAACTGCCATGACCGTACCTTCCTGGGGTTTTTCCTTGCTGGCGGTATCGGGCAGGAAGAGGCCGCCCTTGGTCTTCTCTTCGCGCTCCTGCGGCTTGATCACGACGCGATCAGCCAGCGGACGAATACGGAAATCCATTCCAACCTCCCGTGGTTGCGTTCATCTTGCGCTACAAAGATTTAGCACTCGTTTTATATGAGTGCTAACTGGCCTCTATGGTATGCATGTCGTGGTATTTTGTCAAGCGGCTGTTTAAGTGGGGATTGTTTTACACACGGCAGGGAGGCGTTTGTGGCTATCTTGATCCATCCCATAATCGTGTAAAACATTTCATCTCTGACGATGTTAGAAGATTGTTAGAGTTTTAGCAGTGTGTGGAGACGAGTGCTAAGCTTAGCGCCTAAGGTTGTGGAATATTGATAAAGCCGCTCATGGTTGCGCGCAGGCGCCGGTAGCCCGCGCCGGAGCCGACTTCCTCCGGCGCTCCGATATAGCTTGGCTGGATGCTGCCAGCCTGCGCGCCCGGATATTGCTGCTGCGCGGCTTCAAAGAATTTTTTCCTAAACTTCTGAATGATCACATCGTCACCTGCGCCTTTGGTAACTTCGATCTCCAGCTCAGTGCTAAACTGTTGAAGCACGAAGCCGCCGTCCGTCGTAGCGCCCGAATCACCGCCAGTCTCGCCGGGGAAGTACTGCTCAACCAGCGAGGTGACATACTGCTGGATCGGCGCGACCAGCTCAGGGCGATAGGTCAGCGCGCCGAAGTAGAGCCCGCTGCTAATCACGGCAGCGAGCGCCACTCGTCCAACGACGCGCCCGACGCGACCACGGCGACGCGGCTTGGGCTGCTGCTTGGGCTGCGGCTTAGGCTGCGGCTGCTGACGTGTCGGCACCTGGCGCGGCGGCGCTTGCGCCGCTGGCTGCGGTTTAGGCTTTGTGCGTGGCGGTGCCTGTTGCTGGCGGGCCGGTGGCTGAGGCGGCGCGGCAGGCGGCAGATCGAAGGCGCGCGTTGGACGCCGATCGCCGGTGGGAATCGGCAGCGCGCGGCGAAACTCCCCGATCGTCTTGAAGCGATCGTCCAGCTCCAACTGGAGCGCGCGCTCCAGCGCCTGGCTGGTGGCGAGCGAGATGCTCGGCTGGACGCTGTAGGCAGGCGGAAACGAAAACGGCGGCTCGTCACGCGGGTCGCGGCCAGTCAGCAGATGGTGCAGCGTCGCCGCGAGCGCGTACACATCCGACTGAGCGGTTGCGATGCCCTGATACTGCTCCGGGGGCGCGTAGCCTGGCGTGCCGATCATCGTGCCGCGATGGCCGGGCTGTAGCAGCTTGGCGATACCAAAATCCACCACCTTGACATGACCCTCCGGCGTGATCATCACGTTGGACGGCTTCATATCGCGGTAGATCAGGCCGTTTCCGTGCAGAAACTCAAGCACATCGCAGAGCTGATCGGCCCAGGTGAGCACCTGAGGCTCTGGAAAACGCTTCTCGCGCTTGAGCAGATCTTCCAGGTCTTCGCCAAAGATAAACTCCATCGACAGGTAGTAGCGGCCCTCGTCGATGAACGAGCGATAGACATGCGGAATCCCCGGATGCCCCTTCAGCTTCCGCAGCAGCAGCGCCTCATCCAGAAAGCGCTGAATACCATCCGCGCGCTCCTGGGAATTAGTAAAGCGGTCGTGCATCTCTTTGATGGCATAGACCGCGCCATCATCATCGACCGCCTGATAGACCACCCCCATGCCACCTTCTTTGATCACCCGCGTGATACGATAGGTGGCGTCGAGCAAGACATCGTTACCGCACTGCTGGCAGAAATTGGCATCGCTCCGATTCTGCGCGCGGCAGATCGGGCACAGGATTCTCTCAGTTATACTATGTGTCGTCACAGCGCAGATTCAAGCAAACTATACACCACTAAAGAATAGCACCCAGCATTAACCGTGGCAACCGTTAAGCTGTACGCTGAAAGAGTGACGAGTGTTGCGCATGATTCTTGCAGCATCCGAGCCATGATAGCACATTCAGCTTTTGGAATCGGATGACAAGAGCGATGTTTTTGCCAATGTTCCGACGCACGACCAGGCCCAACGTAATCCGCTTCGGGCAACACAAGCTGCTCTACCAGGAGCACGGCAGCGGCAAGCCGCTGCTGCTGGTGCATGGCCTGTCGGGATCGGGCGGCTGGTGGCGGCGCAACATTGACGCGCTAGCCCGGCACTTTACCGTCTACGTCGTCGATCTGGTCGGCTACGGCAGCAACCGCGCGCTCCGCCCGATCCCGATCGAGACAGCGGCGCGGCATATCGGCGAGTTTATCAGCCAGCTTCCGGCGGGACGCGCCCACCTGATCGGCCACTCGATGGGCGGCCAGATCGCGACGCACGTCGCCGCCGAGTATCCCGACCGCATCGACCGCCTGGTGCTGGTCGCGGCCAGCGGCCTGGTGCGCGCCGACCTGCTACGAATGATGCTGCGGCTGCCCGCCGCAGGGCGCTACGGACGGCTCGACTTTCTCCCCACGCTGGCGTACGACGCGCTGCGAGCGGGTCCGATCAATCTGCTGCTGAGCGCGCTCGACCTGCTCTCCAACGATGTCACGGCCTCGCTTGGCAAGATCATCGCGCCAACGCTGCTGATCTGGGGCGCTCAGGATAAACTGGTGCCGTCGGCTGTCGGGGAGGCGGTCCAGCAGGCGATTCATGGATCGCGGCTCGCGATTATCCCCGGCGCCGGACACGTGCCGATGTGGGATCAGCCGCAGCGCTTCAACCAGTTGGCGCTCGACTTCCTGATCTCGCCGGGCGCCGTCCACTCCCCGCCCGATCCCGCGTGAGGAGGCACGGCGCTCCACCGCATCAGCCGCCCAACGACTGTCTGATCTGAGCCAGCGCGATTTGCAGCGCCTCGTCCAGCCGCTCGACGTCGGGGCCGCCACCCTGCGCCGCCTCCGGCCTGCCGCCGCCGCGCCCGCCGACAACGGACGCCGCCGCCCGCAGCAGCGCGCCCATGTCGGCATCTACCTGCGGCGGACGGCTGAACACAAGCTGCGCCTTGTCGGCGCGCAGCCCCAGCAGCGCCACGCCGCCCGCATCCACGATCCGCCGCCCCAGCCCACGCAGCGCGTCGAGCGTTTGGTCGGCATACGCCTGCACCACCACAGGCACGCCGCCGATCGTCTCAGCCGCCGCGATCAATGATTGGGCATCGTAGTCGAGCAGCCGCTCCTGGGCGCGCTCAAGAGCTTTGCGCTGCGTAGCCTCTGCCGCGCGCAGGCGCTCGACGGCTGCTGGCAGCTCCGGCAGGCCGACCGACAGATCTGCGGCCAGATCGAGCAGCACGCGCGTTTTCCAGCGATAGTCGCGGATCGCGCGGCCACCACAGATAAACTCGACGCGCGTGCCGTTTTTGTAGCGCTCCCAGCGCCGGATCATCACGCTGCCCACCTCGCCGGTCTGGCGGGGATGCGTGCCGCCACAGGCCGAGTGATCGAAATCGCCCGCCGAGACGATCCGGATGCGCTCGTAGGCTTGCGGCGGCTTGCGCAGCGACAGCCTGCCTAGCTCATCGGGCGTGACAAATCGCGCCTCGATCGGCACATTGGCCCAGATCATGCGGTTGGTTTCCTCCTCGATTGCGGCAATCTGTTCGGCGCTGAAGCCGGGATAGTCTAGATCGACGGTGCAGGTTTCGGTGCCGAGATGGACCGCCATCGTCCGCGCATCGAAGTGCTGCTCGCAGGCGGCGCTCAGCAAATGCTGGCCGTGATGCTGCTGCATGAGATCGAAGCGCCGCGCCCAATCGATCCGCCCCTCGACCTGCTCGGAGTCGAGCGGCGCTGCCAGCAGATGCCAGACCTCGCCATCGTCGTCGGCCTGCGTGTCGAGCACCGGCACCTCGTTCAAGATGCCGCGATCACCCGGCTGTCCGCCGCCCTCAGGATAAAACGCGGATCGATCCAGCGCCACGGCTGGCTGTCCGTTGTAGGTCGTGCGCCGCGTGACACGAGCCGTAAATGTCTGAATGTACGAGTCGTCGAAGTACAGCCGCTCAGCAGGCATAGCGTTCCTTTCGCGTTCAAAGTTTCGAGTTTCGAGTTGTTCCTCTGCTCCCTTGTTCTTCCTTATCCCTCAATCAGCACCAGCTCCGACGAAAAGCCCGGCCCGAAGACACACAGCAGGCCGGTATCGCCGCGCGCGATCGTCGCGTGCTTGAGGAAGCGTTCGAGAACAAAGAAGATCGTCGCCGAGGACATATTACCGTATTCTCGCAGCACGGCGCGGCTGTGATCGAGCGTTTCGGGAGCGAGATCGAGGGCGGACTGGTAGGCTTGCAGCACCTTCGCGCCGCCGGGATGATAGATATGGTGATCGATCGCGTCGGGCGTGAGATCGTGCAGCGCTAGAAACTCGGCTGCCAGATCGCGGTAGTGGCGCGTGACGACGGAAGGAATCCGCGAGCCGAAGACCACGCGAAAGCCCTGATCGACTACGTCCCAGCCCATCAGGTCGAGCGAGTCGGGGAACAGCGTCGAGTGCGTATCGACAATGCGGGGAGCGTGCTCCACAGCGCGATCGACGACCTGATCGCCCGCCACCAGCACCGCCGCCGCGCCATCGCCAAACAGCGACAGCGCCACCAGATTACGCTTCGAGCGATCGTCGGGCTGGAGCGTCAGGGTGCATAGCTCGACCGTCACCAGCAGCACGCGATGTGTGGGAAACGCGCGCACATACTCCTGTGCCCGCGCCAGGCCGCCCAGGCCGCCCGCGCAGCCAAGGCCCCAGATGGGAGTGCGGCGCGTGTGCGGGCTGAGATTCAGCAGCGTGATCAGGCGCGCGTCGATCGAGGGCGCGGCAAGGCCGGTCGTCGAGACAAAGATCAGATGATCGATCTGATCTGCCGTAACGTCGGCCTGCTCCATGCAGCGGCGCGCGGCCTCCTCGCCAAGCTGGCAGGCGCTATCGATGAAGCGATCGTTGGCCTGGCCCAGGCCATGCGGCTGCATATACCATGCGGGCGGCTCCGAGAGATAGCGGGTATCGATCTGCGCGTTGTCGAAGATCGTCAGGTAGCGCTCAATATCTGGAATGCTCGATCTAAAAAACTCGCGAGCGTAGTCACAGACGGCTTGCTGCGTGACAGCATAAGGCGGCACGGCGGTCGCCACAGACACAATAGCGGGCATTCAGGCTGCTCCATTCTCCCTAGGTGCATCGCCACTCCGACGCATACAATAGTCATACCACAGATTACGTAGCACGCAGCCCAAAAAATCCTCGCGCCGGTGACAGGCACGAGGATTCTTGATGATGAGACGAAGCGCGATCGATCAGGCGGTGGCGCTCACATTCGCCAGCGACGCGGATGCACGCTCCAGCCGGGCCAGCGTTTCGTCGCGGCCCAGCGCGTGCAGCGTCTCGAAGAGCGGCGGCGATACCTTGCTGCCCGTCGCGGCGACACGCAGCGCCATGAACAGATCGCCGACTTTGAGGCTAAGCTCCTCGGCCAGCGCGCGCAGACGGGCCTCAAGCGCCGCGATGCTCCACTCCTCAAGGCCGCGCAGCGCATCGGTCGCCGCCAGCAGCGCGCCCTGAGTGGTGGGCGCGTCGAGCTTCTTGGGCACCAGCAGCGCGTGGTCGTAGGCTGCGGGAGCGTGGAAAAAGAACGCCAGCAGATCGGGCGCTTCGCTGAGCACGACCAGCCGCTCCTGAATCAGCGGCACCAGCGCCTCGATATACGCGCGCTGCTGGGCGCTGACAGCCTCACTGAGCAGACCGGCCTTCTGGAGATACGGCAGAATACGCCCGGTCAGCTCGGCGGGCGACATCCGGCGAATATAGATGCCGTTGAACTTATTCAGCTTCTCGATGTTGAACACACCGCCGGATGGCGAGATCTTCGTCAGATCGAAGCGCTCGATCAGCTCGTCGCGCGTCATGATCTCCGTGGTTTCGTCGTAGCCCCAGCCGATCAGCGCCAGGAAATTCGTGATCGCCTCCGGCAGATAGCCTTTCTCCAGATAATCGGTGATCGACGTATCGCCGTGGCGCTTCGACAGCTTCTTGCCGTCCGGGCCGAGCACCTGGGGCACATGCACCCACACCGGCTGCTCCCAGCCGAAGAACTGGTACAGCAGCACATGGAGCGGCGAGGTAGCGATCCACTCGTCGCCGCGCAGCACATGCGTAATCTGCATCTCATGGTCGTCGACCACAACTGCGAAGTGATAGGTGGGATAGCCGTCACCCTTGATCATCACCATATCGTTCTGGAGCGCATTCTGGAAGGTGATCGGGCCGCGAATCAGATCGTTCACCACAGTCTCGCCCTCACGCGGCACCGCCAGGCGAATCACGCAAGGCTTGCCCGACGCCTCCTCGGCGGCGCGCTCCTCGGCGCTCAAAGAGCGGCAGTGCCGATCATAGCCGGGCGGCTCCTTGCGGGCCTGCTTCTCCTCGTTGACCTGTTTGAGCCGCTCCGGCGTACACCAGCACTTGTAGAGATGGCCCTTTGCCAGCAGCTCGTTGGCGTACCTGTGATACATGTCGAGGCGCTCCGACTGTTTGTAAGGCGCGAACGAGCCTCCGACATCGGGGCCTTCATCCCAGAGCAGGCCCATCATACGGATCGACTCTTTGAGCTGCTCCTCGGCCCCCTCGATATAGCGGTTGCGGTCGGTATCCTCGATACGCAGAATAAACTGGCCGCCGGTATGCCGTGCCCAGAGCCACTCGAACAGAATCGTACGCATACTGCCGATATGCACATAGCCCGTGGGGCTCGGCGCGAATCGCGTACGAGCCGGTCGCTCTCCATGAGTCATCTCAATCCTCCAAAAACAAACAATGCATATTCAGAAAAACCTTTTCGGGAATCGTTGGGGACACTGCGCCCAACGTACCCGCCGCCTGATGGCGCGCCACCCTGGATTATACCAGCCGTCGTCGCCGCGCTGTTTCCCCTGGCCCAACCGCCACAGCATAGTATCCATCAGCAGCGCCTCAGCTTCGCGTTGGAGGGCGGCGCGAACGAAGCTGGTATAATCGCGTCATGCAAAGCATTGGCATCGTGCTGCGGACGCTGCTTGGCGTGCCGCTGTTCTTGTATATTCCGGGCTACATCCTCGACCGCCTGTGGCTTGAAGAAGGTATTGCCGTACGCGGCATCGAGCGCCACATCACCCGCATCGTCGCGAGCGTGCTGCTGGTCGGCTGGCTGGCCTTCCTGATGGCCGAGATCGGCGTTTTCGGCTACTGGCTGCTTGCGGGCTGCGTGCTGGCGCTGGCTGTGCCCGGCCTGCTGCTGCTCCACCGCCGGGGGCGTCTGCCGCGCTTCGAGCGGCTCGCCGCTCCACCTTCCGGCATCGTGGCTGGCCGCTCACCGGCGCGCACAGCGCTCGGCGGCATGCGCGCGCGCCTCGCCGCGCTGCGCTTCGATCATCTGCTGCTGGGGATTGCGCTGCTCTTCGGGCTGCTGGTGGCGCGGCCCTTTGAAGTGATCCGTGGCGGGCTGGATGCCGGTGTGTACGCCAATACCGGCGTTGCCATCGCGCGCACCGGCTCGATCGTGCAGCACGATCCGATCGTCGCGGATATTGGCCGTCGAGCGGCGGCAGGCGATGACCTCGCCAGACAGATCGAAACCAACATACTGGGCGTCCAGAGCGCAAAGCGCAACATCGCCACGCGCGTGCGAGCGGCGGGCTTCTTTATCAGCGGCGGCGAGCTTGCGCAGGGCCGCGTAGTGCCGCAGTTCTTCCACCTGTGGCCGGTCTGGATCGCGATCTTCGTGTCGATGCTCGGCCCCACAGCTGGCTTGATCGCGACCGGCGCGTTCGGGACGCTGGGCGTCGTGCTGCTGGGGCTGCTTGGTCGGCGGATCGCGGGAGGACAGGCCGGGCTGCTAGGAGCCCTGTTCCTGGCGCTGATGACGCCGCAGGTCTGGTTCAGCCGCATGTCTACCTCGGAGGCGCAGGCGCAGGCGTTGACCCTGGCCGGGCTGTGGGCGTTCACCCACTTTGCCGACGCCACCGCGCGGCGCGAGCGAATCTGGTGGGGCGTGCTGGTCGGTGGCGCGTGCGGCGGGCTGGCGCTCACGCGCATCGATAGCTTCTGGGTGGTGGGGCCTGCCCTGGCGCTGCTGCTGTACGTCGCGCTGACGCACCGCTGGCACATCGGCTACACGGTGCTGGCGCTGACACTCGGCGCGCTGCTGGTCCACACCGCGCTGCATACGCTGCTGATCGCGCGAGCCTACTTCTTCGACACCGGCTACGCCCGCTTTCAAGACTACGCGCTCACGATCCGCCTGAGCCTGCCGTTCCTCACGCCTGAGCTACAAGATCGCTTCATGAATCGCTGGGGCAGCAAATACCAGGACCCGTGGCGGCTGTGGATCGAGCTCGGCGCGATTGGCGTGGGCGTTCTGCTGCTGGCGGCGATCTGGCGCTGGCCGCGTCCGCTGCTTGTGCTGGAGCGCTGGCTGCAACGGCGGCGGCGCTGGCTGCTGACCGGCGGCGCGCTGGCCTTAGGCGGGATGGCGATCTACGGCTACCTGATCCGACCCGAAATCCTCACCGCCGAGACGCTGCGGCATCCGTTCGCGCCGACGAACTGGCTGCGATTGCAGGGCTATGTCGGCGCGCCGATCGAGCCGCCGATCGACAAATATTGCCAGCCGGGCGAGCCATGCAAAGAAACGTTATACATCGCACTGGCGAATATGGTCCGGCTGGGCTGGTATCTCTCGCCGCTGGGCGTGGCGCTGGGCACGATCGGCTGGCTGCTGCTCTGGCACAGGCTGGACCGGCACTCGTGGTTCTTCGTGGTGATCGCCACGATCTATGCGCTGTTCTACATTCGCTCGCTGTACGGCACCAGCGATCAGACCTATATCTACATCTTGCGGCGCTACGTCCCGCTGGTCTATCCCGCCTTTGCGCTGGGAATGGCCTACGCACTGGCGCAGATCGGCGGCTGGCGTCCGGGCGCCGGAGTCGAAGGGAGCCGCCGCGTACGTCTGGCGCGCGCCGGATTGTGTGCGCTGCTGACGGCGGCGCTGCTGCTCTTTTTTGTGGTGACGGGTCGCACGGTCTATGCGCACGTGGAGTACGCTGGCGTGCTGCGCCAGATCGAGGCGCTGGGCGAGCAGGTCCGCGATCAGGACATCGTGCTGATCCGTGGCGGCGGCGTCGACGAGGTAGCCGTGCGCAACACCTCAGAGCTGATCGCCGCGCCGCTCACCTATGTCTATGGACGAAACGCGCTGCCGGTCAAGGGCTACGCTCCGGCAAAATATCCCACCGCGCTGGCCGATCAAGTCACGCGCTGGCGCGGCGAGGGTCGACGAGTCTATCTGCTGCTGGCAGCCAGCGGCAGCGACATGCTCTTTCCGGGCTACGGCCTGCGCTCGCTCGACACCTGGACCCTGCGGCTGAACGAGTTCCAGCAGCTTGCCGACCAGAAGCCGAAAATCTCGTACATCAACGAGGTTCCGTTTCACCTGTATGAGCTTGTGCCAGCGGACGCCGCAGACCAGCCGCGCTCGTTCACGTACGACGATACCGGAGCGCAGGTTGCCGGTTTTTATCGCAGCGAGCAGATCGGGCAGGAGCCGCAGCGCACCGCCTGGACTGATGGCATAGCTGTGCTGCGGCTGCCGACGACGGCGCAGGGCAGGAGCCTGGCGTTGTTCCTCGCGGGCGGCAAACGTCCGCAGGCGCTCGGCGCTGCGCGCGTCTGTATCGACATCGTTGCGGAGCCCAGCCCATACCCTGATGGCGGCGTCGCCCAGCCGGCTGCACCCGGCGTACCCTGGCGCGAGCTGAGCTGCACCGCGCTCCTTGAGACGATCTCCGAGGTACAGGTTGAGCTTCCGCACCTGGGAACGGACAGCGCCGTGCTGATCCGCGTGCGCTCCACACCCTGGATACCTGCCGCGACACCGCCTGATCTGGGAATGCCACAATCCCAGGATGCCCGCCGCCTCGGCGTGCGCTTCGCAGGCGCGACGATCAGCCCATAAACAGGGCGCACAAGCCACACCGCCCCACCGACGCCAGTCTGATCAATCCTGGTCGAACTGCGCTCTGTGGGGGTTTTGCATGTTTCAGAACTTGGTACCATCGGACTATGGTTGTGCCAGAGTGAGGCTTCTATACTTCTATCCATAAACAGAAGGTGTCAGGAGTCTCCGTATGAAACGACTCGCACAGGGCCAATCAATAGTTGAATTAGCACTTCTTCTGCCATTCCTCATCCTCATGACTATCGGCACGATGGAGATAGGCTACTACGTGTACACCTACTCCGAGCTGGAAAATGCCACACGCCGGGCATCGGAGTGGGCGGCCAAAACACCGCCGTTCACGGTCAGCTCGTCCGACGACAACGCGGGCGACAAATGCGCGGTGCTGATCAAGGAACATGCCCTTGACGGCGTCTTCCTGAGCGACTTGACCTATAACAACATTACCATCAGCTATCCGTCAGGATCTACTCGAAATCCGGGCAAGTTGATTCAAGTGCAGCTCACCTACCAGGGTGAATGGCTATCCCCGATCGGTCAGCGATTTTTGGGCGAGTTCCTGAACTTCAACTTCACTGCGCGACGCACGATCGTCAGCACGGGCGCACCTCCAGGGCTCAACCCGGATTGCTCGTAGTAACCGTTTGCGATTGATGGTATTGGTAGGAGTAGATCTCATGAACATTAAGCGCTCATGGCATATCCACCGCACGCTTCGCAAGCAGGTTGCACACCGTTTCGCGCGGCGACACGCATCAGGCCAGGCGATGGTCGAGCTTGCGCTGGCGGCAACCTTTCTGGCGCTCCTGTTTGCGGCAGCGGTCGATCTGGGTATCGCCTACAAGTCGTACCAGACGCTGATGAATGCCACCGCCGAGGCAAGCAGCTACCTGACGCTCTACCCGCACGCCAGTTGCACTTCAAATTCATGTGACGAAGCGCAGCTTGAGGCAGCCGCCGATCGTGAGGCCCGCACGCGTTTTCGCACCGAGCAGGGCACCCAGCTTAAAGGTTCGGCCAGCACGCTCGACCTCGACTCGAATAATGTCGATGATCTGGGAGAGCATGGCTGGGGCTGGATCGAGCAGCGCGTGCGGATCCAGGAGGCCGACAGCTCGCAAATCATCATCACCAACGATGACTTTGCCGTCGGCGAGAGCTTCAACGGAACGAGCAACCCGGACTGTCTGGCGCGCAAACGCTTCGATAGTCAAGGCCGACAGTGTTATATCGTCGTGCGTGCGACGATCATCTACCATCCGTTCGCCATCTCACCGGCAGTCGGCGAGGACATGCCAATCCGCGCCATCTCGGTGAAGCCCATTGTTGCCGGGCCGTAGGCAGACAGAGGCCCGGCACCGTATCAACTCCGAAGTCGTTCCAGCCGCGCTTCAACATTATCGGGGGTAGCTTTATGCGCCACCAGCGCAGACTCCGATCAGATTATAGTACATCCAACATTATCGGGGGTAGTCGTATGCGTCGCAGTTATCGTAGACAATCAGGCCAGAGCATGCCATTGATTGCACTAATGCTTGTTGTCATTATTGCAATGGTAGGCTTATCAGTCGACGTCGGGAATGCATATGGTCAGCAGCGCCGTATGCAGAATGCCGCCAATGCAGGTGCATTAGCGGGCATGAACTCGGTGATCATCAACCAGCGCAACCAGGACGTCTGGGCAAACATCCAGCGGACCATGGCGGGCAACCGCGTCGATAATGTTGGCCCGGACTATAGCTACCGCGCCGACTATATCCTTGAGAACGGCAGCGTCGTTATGCTGGGCACGTGGAACGGCTCCACGGCTAACGTTCCCAACGGCGCACAAAATCCCCCGAACAACATCGTGCGCTTGCAGGTGACAATTACTGAGCGCGTCGGCACCTACTTTGCGCGTGTCATCGGTCGGAACGACCTGACGGTGAATGCGAACGGCAATGCCTGTATCGGCGGCTACCGGCTGGGCGTCTATCCGCTGGGCGTGCCTCACGATCTGATCCGGACCAAATCGACTCACGGACACAAGGCTCCGGAGCCATACCACCGCATCTATCGCTCGAACGGCACCGAGCTGCCGATGACCGACCCGAACTGGGGCGTTTGGGACAGGATGAAGGGCATGACAGTCCATCTGCCCGTCGAGAACTGGGACGACGCCGTCGCTGGCACGCATATCTCGTGGCTGAGCTGGACCGGCGGCAACGGCGCGAGCGAGCTTGACCATGCGATGACGTATCCGGGCCGCCTTCAGGATGGCTTCACCGAAGGTGTCGTGGGCGATCCCTCGCTGCCAAACACCAAGCCCCTTGGGCAGCTTACCCTGGGCGACTGGATCAACGGCGATACGGGTGCCAAGTCGAGCTTGAAGGATGAGCTGGATGCGCTGGCCGCGAAGAAGCGCGATCTGATCCTGCCGATGTACGATATTGCGACCAAAGTCGGCGGCATCTCGACCTTCCACGTGATCAAGATGGGCGTGTTCCGCATGAAGGATTACTCCATGACGGCCAGCCCCAAGTATATCAATCTTCAGTATCTGGGCGATGCCAAGGCTTCGCCGAGCGAGTGCGCCAGCGAGCCGAACCCGGACGACAGCTACGAGACGGCCAAGCGCTTCAACGTCGACGGCACGAGCAAGGTCAACCGTGTCTGGAGCAAGCAGCTCCCAGGCGATACTACCTATGACATCGTGCTGGTCATGGACACCTCGGAATCGATGGGCTACGACTGGAACGACCGCCGCCCAGGCACTGGTGGCTACCAGTATCCGCGCCTCAACGACGCCAAGCAAGCGATTGTGGACTTTGTGCAGGGATACGATCTCACATCCGACCCGGATGCGCGCGTCTCCTTTGTGACCTTCGCCGGCACCGGCAACAATGCTGCGAAGACCCAGGTTAGCTGGACGACCTCCGGCTGCACCCCGGCGCAGATTACCGGGAACGCCTGCACGCCCGAAAAGAGATGGAACACCGTTCAGGCCAAAGCCAAGTCGATGACGGCCACCGGCTATACGCCCGGACCTCAAGCGTTCGAGGCGGTGGAAAGCCTGCTGCGCAGCAAGCGCACGCCACCGGCGGGCAAGCAGTATCGCCAGATCGTGCTCTTCGCAACCGACGGCGTCTTCAACGTCTGCGGCAGCGACCGTGGCGCGCAGAACTGCCCGTACGGCGAGCTTGTGCCATTCGACAACAGCCTCGGCGGCAATGAGCAAAACTACCTGAACAACCCATCCTACAACATGGTTTCTGGTCGCCCCGTATGGCAGGGACAGCAGGTGTCGAGCCGAATCAAGAACTCAGGCGCGCGCGTCTTCGTCGTGGCGCTCACGCCGCGCGGCGGCAACTTCGACCCGGCGGGTCTGCCTGAGATGAGCAGCGGCACCGGCTACTACTACGAGGCCGACGACGGCGGCGCGATGGCGAACATCTACGCCACGATCAAACAGAAGATGGACCAGGACACCTGCCAGCCGATGGAGGTATGGCAGCCTGCCGAGGGCGCGCAGATCAAGCTGACGCAGCCGCATAACCCGACCTTCATCAAGACGACCGTGGCGTACACGAATGGTCAGTGGAGGTTTGTCGACCTGGAAGCCGGTCAGTACGTCGTCAAGTCGGAGCCGCTGACGATCACCAGCCGTGAGGACGGCAAGACCCGCAAGTACTCACGTGTGCGCAACGGCCTCAACCTGAGCGAAGAACAGCAGGCTTCGGTCTATATCAACCCGCAATTCCCGAACGGAGCGACGGTGTATACAGAACTGCTCATGTCGCTGCCGCTCGGCCCGGATAACGTCCCGCTGAACGGCTGCAACACGCCGTAGTTGGATAGCTCGCCGGAGCAGGCTTAGCGCGCTAGGCCTGCTCCGGCACTGTTTTGATCAACGCAATGAATTGCTGTGGTACATCAGAAAAAACGCTGCCTTCTTTGTATTTTAAGCCCGATATTGAAGATCCAGCTCTCATGCGACAGCGCTACGACGTATAGCCTTTGGAAACATTCATCACGTGTTGTGTCATTCCTACCAGACATCTCCCTCTACAGCATGTATTAGTCCCCCTATGTGTACATCAGCTTACACCTTCGCCAGGCATAGGGATCAGTCGACATCGCCTCTGCCTAAAGCACAGGTAACTCATGGAAAGGTGCATCGATGAAACCGCATCGCCGACGACCACTAGCAGTCACCAGTTGGCTGATCATTATCACGCTCTTGCTCGTTCTGTGGCCGAAGCCGAGCACCGCGGCGCAAGCCGTCGTTCGTCTGGCGGACTCGAACCAGAATTGGAGCGAAGGGCGCTTCATCCGTACCGGCCTGGCAGCAACCGAGATCGGCGGCGTGCAGCTCGTACCCGCGAAAGTTTTGGACCAGTGGGACACCGCAACCGGGTTGCCCTACGGATTGAGCCAGCACACGACGACGACCTACCGCAATCGGATCTTCGTCGTCGGCGGCAACAAGCTCGAAAACGGCCAGCTGGTCAAGAGCGACGCCTTCTTTGCAAGCAAGCTCATACCGGGCAGCGGCGGCCAGTTGGAGCCTTGGTCCTGGCAATCGGGCAATTCTACGATCCCGGCGCTTCCAATCAAAGTTTCCGACGCCGCCACGATTGTGGTAGAGGTCGGCAGTAAAGCGTATCTTTTCGTGCTCGGCGGCCAGCGCGGCGAGGGCAACCTCGACGATGTCACCACGGCCAATATCTACAGCTACGAAATTCGTGAAAACCCCAACGGGCAATTGCTCCCAGGGTCCTGGCAGCTATCGGCGAGCCAGTTGCCGCACGAGCCCAACTACGATCTGAACGATCCCGACGTGGGACGCGGCGGCGGCGCTCGCAATATTTCTGCCGCGACCATCACGATCGCCGGGGAGACGTATATCTATCTCTTTGGCGGCTTGAGCCGAACGTATATTGCCGGTGGATACGACGAGCTGTACTTCAGCACCGTCTTCCGCTCCAAGGTGACAGCCAGCGGCAGCGGCCCTGTGCTCGGCGCGTGGGAGGCAGTTGGCGATATTACCGAACGCATTAACACCAGTGTGCAGACTGTTGCGCTGGCAAGCGCTGCGGCGGTGACATTTATCGATCCCGACGATGGCTCCACTGGAGTGTATTTGATCGGCGGAACCAACACGGTCAACATATACGATGCCAACGCCTATATTGCCAAGATCAACGGCACCGATCCGGCAGCGCCGATCGCCTGGCTGGATACCGGCAATATGTCGGAAACCCGCATCGGACATGATGCGGTCCAGGCTAAGGGCAAGATCACTATCTCCGGTGGTAGTGTCAACGCCGATGCGCCGACGACCTCCCTCGCGCGCGGCTTTATCGAGGAAGACCTCAAGCTCTACCGGCCTGACCCGCTTTCCGCGAACTTTGATCTTGATCAAGGCGCGCTCGAACAGGCGCGCATGTATCATACGATGGAGACGTTGAGGGACTCGCAGACCGCCATTGATTATGCCTATATCCTTGGCGGCAGGGTCCAGATCAATCAGCAGACACAAGATCGAGCCAGCAGCCAGGTGTTGTACGGCGATCTTGACGAGCAGCCCCAGGAAACGGAAGACTTCGTGGCCGACGGCAGGTATTACTCGAAAGTATTCGACTTTGGTCTAAGAGCGGAATACTTCAGGCTCATATTTACCACGATGGTAGACCCAGGTGAAACGATCGAGATGCAATACCGTGTCGGCAACGATCGGCAAAATCTGAGCGCGCCGACTGTCATTCCGATCACGCCCCAGGCCGGCACAAATACCTACACCTTCACATTCTCTCCGTCGATCGAGGCGCAATACTTCCAGTTCATCGCCACGCTCAAAGCGTCGCCTACCAACCGCAGGTCCTCGCCGATCTTGGATAAGGTCGAGCTGGATGTCAAGCGTATTGGATTTCCCAACATTCGTTTCAAGGCGCAGAATCCGCCACAATTCCAGCCCAGTACAATCGACTCAACCACCACCACGATCACGCCAGTGATCCCGATCATCAACGAACGCTATGACGCCGAGCACCCAGCGCTCGACGCAGACTGGGACGCGCCCGGATCATTCTTCGTCGACATCTATGTCATACCGCCCGGTCAAACGCCGACCGCTCCCACGATGGGTCAAACCGGCATTGCCTGGGCCGAGGTCAGCAAGGCGCTGATGAAAAGCACGATGGAAGGACCCTACATCATCCCCTCGGCAAACTGGCGTCCTGGCTCGTGTACCACCAACTGCCCGACGGTGAACTGGAAGCATATCTTCACCGCCGTCGGCACGTACAACATCTATGTGATGGTCGACTCAATCGATGATCCGGCGGCAATCTTCGGCAACGTCAAAGAATCCGACACCTCGACGACGCTCGGCGAAACGGACAATATCTTTGGGCCGTTCACCGTCACGGTCAATGAATTCGTCGATAAGCGCACCTTCGTGCCGATGACCATGACGCCGCCGACGCAGGGCGCTGCGATCCCGACCGCGCCGGAGATGCCCCGTAGACGTGTCCATACGATTGGGGATAGTCAGTAGGCATAACTGTAACACTTCTGAAAGTACCAAGGCGGTTTAGGGCTAACGCATCGCTCAATAACCACCATTCCCCTCTTATAATGCCAGGGCAACGCGGCACAGGTTGCCCTGGCATTGTTTGTTAACCTGCACGCTTTACGGAGGCAAGCGCCCCCCAATCCGTCGACTCAGCACACGAAAGGTATAGGTAGCTTATTATGCGTCGTGGAAGCAGCAGCTTACTGATCATCGTTGGACTTTTTCTACTCCTGGCAGCGGGCGCTGCGGGCGTTCTCATGTTCTACTCTCCGAGTGGAGGAGCGTTTGCCAATACCCCCGCGCAACTGCCGCCCACGACCGAGCCGATGGTTGCCGTGGTCAAAGCCGACATCGACATCCCTGAAGGCACGGTGATTACTTCGACCGAGGGCCTGCTCAAGATGGGCGAAGTCCCGACCAGCCAGTTCAGCGAAGACATGAACCTGGTCAGCATCGAGGATGCCCGCAACATGATCGCGACGAGCACGATCAAGGCGGGCGATGTCGTCCGTAAAGATGCGCTGCGCAAGGCTGGTCTGGCGCAGAAGATCCCGGCTCCCAAAGAGGGCGAGGCTCCCGTCAAGGCCTTCCCGATCCAGGTCAACAGCCTCTCAGGCGTGGCCGATCTGGTCCAGCCGGGCGACTTCGTCGATGTTGTCGCCTCGTTCAATCTGGATGTGATCACCTTCCATCCGGGCGTTCCGCAGAAGGAAGATACCGGCACCGTCAATACGATCACCGAGCATACCACCAATGAGGGCGCGTCGAAAGTGCTGCTTCAGGATGTCGAGGTGCTCGACGTGATCAAGCCCGCGCCGGTGGTTGAGGGCGAGGAGGGCGAGGCATCGCCCACTCCTGAGGCAACGCCGCCGCCAGCGCCGCCAGCGGAGGGCGAGGGCACAACCGGCGCGGGCACGTCCTCGCAGGCCAATGTGTTGAACAGCGGCAACTGGATCATCGTGATCGCCGTCTCCAACCAGGAGGCCGAGGTGCTGCGCTTCGCGCTGGACCGTGGGATCAACATCACGACGATGCTGCGGCGCGCTGGCGACCACACCACCGAGCGCACGGTGGGTGCAACGATGCGTATTCTGGTAGATAATTACGGTATGCCGATGCCGAGCTTCCCGCAGGTGGTGCAGCAGCCTGGCCCGACGCAGCTTGACCAGGTGCCGACGATGCCGCGAGTCGATACCGAGTCGTTTACGCCAAAAACCAATACAAACAACCAATAGGTTGGAAGGAGCGGAGAAGAAGCTCATGGCTGAACACGACGATAAGATCAAGGTCATCATTGCCGATGATGTCGCCGAAACACGCGAAATCCTCGAAAAAGCGCTGTACTTCGAGAAGGACATCGTAGTCGTCGCCAAGGCCGCGAACGGGCGCGAGGCCGTCCAGTTGTGCAAGCAGCATCAGCCGGATGTGGTGCTGATGGACATTAACATGCCTGAGCTGGACGGCATCGCGGCCACGGAAGCCATCGTCGCGCAAATACCTGGTACGCAAGTGATCATCATGAGCGTGCAGAGCGAGCAGGAGTATCTGCGCCGCGCGATGCTCGCCGGAGCGCGCGAGTACCTGATCAAGCCGCCGGATACGGATGAACTGGTTCGCAGCATCCGCCACGTGTACAAGCTGCGCGCGTCGGCACCACGCCTCGCCGCCGGGCCGATCGAAACCGCCGCAGCGCGTACCGACCAGGGCAAGATCGTGGCGGTGTTCAGCCCCAAGGGCGGCTCCGGCTGCACGGTGATCGCCGCAAACATGGCGGTGGCGCTCAAGCAGATTACCAACAAGCGCGTCGCGCTGGTCGACGGCAATCTGGTCTTCGGCGATGTCGGCGTGGCGATGAACATTGTCGCCAACAAGACGGTGCTCGATCTGGCGTCACGGGTGCATGACATCGATGCGCAGTTGATCAACGATGTCACCGTGCCGCACACCTCGCAGGTGCGCGTGCTGCTCGCGCCGCCCGACTCGCAGAGCGGCGAGGGGATTACCCCGGACCAACTGCGGACCGTGCTGGAGGGCCTGCGCACCCAGTTCGATTATGTGGTGGTGGATACGCAGACCGCCTACGACGATCGCACCCTGACGATTCTGGACGTTGCCGATCGCATCCTGGTGCTGATGACGCTGGAGCTGACGGCGATCAAAAACGTCAAGCAGTTCTGCGAGCTGGCAGGGCCGCTCGGCTACGCCGACGACAAGCTGATGCTGGTGCTCAACAAAGCCGACTCGCGGCTGGGTATTCGAGCCGAGAGCATCGAGGGCCAGATTCGTCATAAAGTGGCTGCGCAGATCGGCAACGCGCCCTACGAGATGACGCTGGCGCTCAATCAGGGCGTGCCCCTGGTCATCGATCGGCGCAACCACCCGGTAGCCAAGGATATTACGGGGCTGGCGGCGCTGACGGCGAATGCGCTCAATCCGGCTCCGGCCACTCCCGAAAACGGGAAGGCGGCAAGCTCGAAGGGCGCGCCTACGCCCGCCGCAGCGCCGGTGGTGCAGGAGACGAGCAAAGGTTTATTCGGACGCTTGCTCACCAAACGATAGGTGTGCGGCCTTGCCTGAAGCAGGTGTGTCGCTCCGGGCAAGGCGCTGCGTTCAACGTTCAACGTTCGACGCACTCGAAACTTGAAACGTGAAACTCGAAACTAGCTACAGCCTGACGAGGTAACGCATGTCGTTGTTAAAGCGAATCGGCGAACCAGGAGCGAGTGGCACAAACAGCGCACCATCAGCTACGCCCGCACAGCGCCCAAGTTCTCCCCCACCTGGACGCCCCGGCGCGGCAACAGCGGTGCGCGAGCCTGATCAGACCAAGACCGCCGAGATCCGCCGCAAAGTTCAGGAGCGGCTGATCGAAACGATGGACCCACGGATCGATACCAATAATGTCGCCGTGATCCAGCGCCAGGTCGACGAGATTCTGACGAGCGTGCTGGACGGCGAGGGCATGGTGATCGGACGGACGGAGCGCGCGCGGCTGCTGGAAGTGATCATGCATGATATTACCGGCCTTGGCCCGCTCGAAGATTTGCTGGCCGAGGCGGATATTAGCGAAATTATGGTGAACGGCCCGCAGCAGATCTATGTCGAGCGCAAAGGCAAGCTCCAGAAAGTCGCGACGACGTTTCTCAACGACGAGCACGCGATGCGGATCATCGACCGGATTATCGCGCCGCTTGGCCGACGTGTCGACGAGTCTTCGCCGATGGTCGACGCGCGGCTCAAAGACGGCTCGCGTGTCAACGTGATTATTCGCCCGATCTCGCTGCTCGGCCCGGTGATCACGATCCGTAAGTTTGCCAAGGAGCGCATCACCGTCGAGGATATGATCCGCTACGGGACGATCACGCGCGAGATGGCCGATCTGCTCAATGCCTGTATCAAGGCGCGCCTGAATGTGGTGGTGGCGGGCGGTACCGGCTCCGGCAAGACGACGACGCTAAACATTTTGTCGGGCTTCATCCCCGACGACGAGCGGATCGTGACGGTTGAAAACGCCGCCGAGCTGCAACTGCGGCAAGATCACGTCGTTACGCTCGAATCGCGGCCCGCATCGGTTGAGGGCACCGGCGAGGTGACGATGATGGATCTGATCATCAACTCGCTGCGTATGCGTCCCGACCGCGTGATCGTCGGCGAGTGCCGTGGCGGCGAGACGCTGGCGATGTTGCAGGCGATGAATACAGGCCACGACGGCTCGCTGACCACGCTGCACGCCAACACGCCCCGCGATGCGATGTCGCGTATCGAGACAATGTGCCTGATGGCGGGTATGGACCTGCCGATCCGCGCGATCCGCGAGCAGACGGCCTCGGCGGTCGATCTGATCGTCCAGCAGGCGCGGCTCAAGGACGGCTCGCGCAAAATCATCAACATCACCGAAGTCGTGGGCATGGAAGGCGACACGGTCCAGCTTCAAGATATTTTCGTCTTTGAGCAAACCGGCGTCGATGAGCGCGGCAAAATCGTTGGACGCCTGCGGCCTACCGGTGTTCGTCCGCGCTTCGTCGAAAAGTTCGAGGCATACGGCATCTATCTGCCGCCGGGTATCTTCGGCACTAACGATCGCTTTATGTAGAGCCGGTATCACAACGTCCAGGAAACGCCATGAATTCAATGCTACTTATTCTGATTGTCTTTGCAGTTGTCGGCGCGCTCGTGCTCTTTCTGATCGTGCGGCTGATGGGACAATCAGCGCCCAACGTCGATCAGCGGCTGGCCCAATTCGCGGGCGGTGACGTCTCGGAGCAGGCCGCGCCTGACCTGCGGGCACGGGTTGACGCGGCTGTCACCAAAACCGAGCGCGGATCGCGGATCGCCCGCGACCTTGCTCGCGCCGATCTCAAGCTGACCGCAGGCGAGTTCGTCATGCTCAAGGTCGGCGGCGCGGGCTTCATGGCGCTGGTCGCCGCGTGGATCACAAGCCAGTTGCTGGGCTACTGGACCTTGTCCGGCAGCATCGGCGGCCTGGTCTTTGGCGCGGTGCTCGGCTCGTTCCTCCCCGACATCTATGTCAAGTCGCGGGCGAAGAGTCGTATCCGCAAGTTCAACAGCGCGCTGGCCGATACCACCGCGATGCTCGCCAGCTCGCTGCGCTCAGGCTACTCGCTGCTCCAATCGATGGATCTGGTATCGAAAGAAGGCTCAGGGCCGGTCGCCAGCGAGTTCCGGCGCGTCGTCCAGGAGGTGGGCCTTGGCATGACCACCGAGACGGCGCTGGCGAACCTGCTGCGCCGCGTGCCGAGCGACGACCTCGACCTGATGATCACGGCGATCAATATTCAACACGAGGTCGGCGGCAACCTGGCGCAGATCCTCGAAAGTATCGCGCATACCATCCGCGAGCGGGTGCGCATCAAAGGCGAGATTCGCACGCTGACCGCGCAAGGCCGTATTTCGGGCTACGTGATCACCGCGCTGCCGGTCGGCCTGGCAATTTTCCTCTCGATGATCAACCCAGGCTATATGGCTCCGATGTTTACTTTCGGCCTGCCGCCGAAAGCCTGGTGCTGCCTGCCGGTGACATCGGGCGCGATGATCGTCATGGGCTACTTCGCGATCATGAAGATCGTCGATATTGATATCTAGCGAGGAGCATGATCATGACTATGCTCATTTTTGGCGGGCTGCTGCTCTTTGGCGTGATGATCGTCGTGATCGGCCTCGCCCAAAGCCGTCAGTCCGCAACGATCGAAGGCCGTCTATCGACCTTTACCGAGGTGCCGAAGACGCTGGAGGAGATGGAGCTGGAGCTGCCCTTCAGCGAGCGCGTGCTACGACCGCTGATGCAGCAGATGCTGACCAGCTTCGGCAAGGCCTCGCCCAGCAAAAACGCGGCGAAGATCAAGCGCAATCTTGAGATGGCGGGCAACCCCGGCAACCTGACGCCGACGATGTTCGTCGGTGTGCGCATGTCAGTCGGCCTGATCGGCTTGCTGATTGGCTTATACATGACCTCGATGATGGGCCTGCCGATCCTCAATCGTCTGCTCTTCTCGATCGGTGCCGCCGCGATCGGCTATGTCTTCCCCGGCATCTGGCTCGACCGCAAGATTCGCGCGCGCAAATACAACATCCTCAAGTCGATGCCCGACGCGCTGGACCTGCTGACGATCAGCGTGGAGGCCGGTCTTGGCTTCGATCTAGCGCTTGGGCGCGTGGCCGATAAGTGGGACAACGAGCTGGCGAAAGAGTTTCAGCGCGTGCTGTCGGATACCCGCCTGGGCACGCCGCGCCGCGATGCGATGAAGATGATGTCGGAGCGCTGCGGCGTCGAAGACCTGACCAACTTCGTCCAGGCGATCATTCAGGCCGAGCAACTGGGCGTGAGCATCGGCAAGATCCTCAAGGTTCAATCGGAGCAAATGCGCGTGCGACGGCGGCAGCGCGCGGAAGAGCTGGCACATCAGGCTCCGATCAAGATGCTCTTCCCGATGGCGTTTCTGATCTTTCCGTCGATTCTTGTCACCATTCTGGGACCGGCGATCCCGCGTCTGCTTGGTAATCCGGTCTTCGGCGGGTAGGCATGAGCCGCATCGTCAACACTACCCGTGGAACCGTGCTTGCCAGCCGCGCAGAGTGGGCGCGATCGTTTTGGGCGCGGCTGCGCGGTCTGATGTTCCGCTCCAGCCTGCCGGATGGCGGCGGTCTAATCATCGAGCCGAACAGCAGCGTCCATACCTTCTGGATGCGCTTTCCGATCGATGTCGTCTTCGTGGACCGTCAGAACCGTGTGGTCGGCCTGACCCCGGCGATGCCGCCCAACCGACCATACGCTGGCGCGCGGCGGGCACGATCCACGATCGAGCTGCCCGCAGGCGTAATCGCCGCCACCAACACGCAGATCGGCGATACGATCGCATTCGAGAACGGCGGCTGAGGTCCGTGAGGCCGGGGCGGGTGGCCCCAATCACTCCCTACCGTGGGCCTATGCGGCAGTTCCCATTCCCGAAAAGGCTCCTTGATCACGCAATAAACACATATTAGCGAACTCACAGCATGGAATGCGCGACAGACAGAACCGAAACCAGCGGTTCTGTTCGCATTTAACCGATTGACACACGTTCTGGCCTTGCCTATACTGCAACAGTCAAGAAAGTTAAGTGTGCGCATGGAGACACATTCGATCAACCCAATAACATCCTCCGGCGTCGTGACAGTCGAGCAGCTTCTCACTGCCGGTTATACCGCGCTTGCCGTCGGCGACTACGCCCGCGCCGAGCGGCTCTTCCGCCGCGCAGTGCAGGTTAACGCACGCTCCGCCGAGGCGTGGCGCGCCCTGGCCGACACCCAGACCGGAGCGCGTCATGGGATGTGCTTACGCTGGGTAGAATATGTTGAAGGCACACGACGGCAGGCTCAGCCGACACCGCAGCCGGTACCGCCGGCCCTGCCGACGGTGGTGCCACGGCAGGGCCGGTATCAGGCACGGCTGGTCGGCGTTGTCGGGGCGACGACGCTCGCGCTGCTGCTGCTTGGCAGCGACATTGCCTATCGTGAGCGCGTGCTCCCCGGCGTCCACATCGGGCCGATCAGCGTCGGCAACCTCCAACCGGCAGCGGTCGAGCGCGCTATTCGACAACACCAGCAGCGCACCGCAGAGCAGCTCGTCGAAGTGCGCGCGGGCGGGCGGAGCTGGCACATACCGATGCGCGCGCTGCTCCGCGATCGGAGTGCCGAGCTGGCGCGAGCCGCAATCGCGTATGGACACGATCCCGCGTTCTGGACACGCGCCACAACACGAGCGCGCGCCTTCCTGGGGCAGGAGTACATCGTCAGCGCCCCCCCGCTCGACGAGGACGCGATTGAAGCATTTGTTGCCGTGATTGCCGACCAGATCACGCGCGAGCGGCGCGACGCGCAGGTGCTCCGCACGGAGCAGGGCTGGATCGTCGTGCCGGAGCAGGTCGGACAGTCGATCGATCAGATACAGCTCGCGGCACAAGTCGCCGATCTGCTCAAAGCCAGCGCGTGGCAAGCGCAGGCCACGCCGCAGCCTTTGATCGCCGCGATGGTATACCAGCCGCCGACGCGCACCGCAGCGCAGCTTGAGCCGCTACGACAGCGCTTGCAAGACCTTGCGGCACAGCCGTTAGAAATACAGCTTGGCGAGCAGCGCTGGACCATGGATCGATCCATGCTAATGGATCGTACGACGGTTATCGATCCGGCGGCGCTCAAGCCGGACCCGGCGCTGATCACGCAGCAGCTTGAGCCGATCGCCAGCCAGATTGCGGTCGCGCCGCAGGCTTCGTATCTTGAGCGCCAGGCAGAGCGCGTGCGCACGATCGTGCCGGGCAACGTCGGGCGCGAACTCGATCGAGAGGCCGCGATCCAGACGATCATCGCCGCGCTTGAGGCGCACGCGCCGCAGGTTCGTTTGCCGGTCCGCGAGATTCAGCCTCCACCGGGCGAGGCGGAGCAGCTTGGGCTGCTCGCCGAGCTAGGCCGGGGCGAGTCGCAATTCGTGACGTACTCCTCGCCGGAGCGCGATGCCAACGTCGCCGCCGGAGGAAACGATATCGATGGCGTGCTGATCGCGCCGGGTGAGGTCTTCTCGTTCACGCAGACGGTGGGCGCGATCACCTGGGAGAAAGGCTATCGCTGGGGGGAGATGATCGAGGCGGGCGTGATGGTTCCTTCGCTGGGCGGCGGCATTTGCCAGGTTTCGACGACAGTCTTTCGCGCGGCGTTCTGGAGCGGCCTGGAGATCGTCGAGCGCCATCATCACACGTGGCGTCTGCCCTGGTACGAGGTCGACGCGCCGCCGGGGATGGATGCGACGATCGCGCTGGGCGGGCCTGATCTCAAGATCCGCAACAATACACAGCATCACATCTTGCTTAAAGTTGAAACGGATCTGGTAACGAAACGCCAGACGGTGGTTATCTACGGCACGCCGGATGGTCGTAAAGTTGAGATGCAGCTGCTCGATAACGGCAACATTGGCGTGCATCGGCACGTCATAAACGGCAGCCAAACAGTGGGCGAAGATACCTTCGTCAGCTATTACAGCCGATAGGGAAGGAGCACGCCGGTGGAGGAGCGCCGGAACGATCTGTTCACCAGGCCCGGAGATCGCCCGCCGCAATCCGATATCGCCTGGCCGACGCTTCTGCGCACGATCGGGCGCTGGGCGCTGGTGCTGGGAACGCTCTGGCTGATCGGCTGGATCTTGATGCGCGCGGGCGCGACGCTGACGCCGTTTATTATCGGCCTGGTCCTGGCCTACCTGCTGCTGCCGATCGTCAAGAGGCTCGATCGATATATGCCGCGCTGGGCCTCGATCACGTCGGTCTACCTGGTGGGCCTGATCCTTTTTGAGCTGCTGCTGGTCTTCGTGTTGCCGCCAGCGATCGACCAGATTCAGCAATTCGGCAGGAATATTCCTGTCTGGTTTGAGCAAAGCAACCAGTTCGTCAGCGATCGGATTGCCGACTTTCAGCGCACCGCTCCCGAAGAAGTGCAGCAGCAGGTCAATCAGCAGGTAAAGAACATCCAGACCACGCTTCAGCGTAACGCCACGACCTACGCGCAGCGCGTCGGCGGATTTATCCTCGACAGCATCGTCGGCGTGTTCGCGACGATCAGCTTCTTGCTTGGCTTCTTAATCATCCCGTTCTTCCTGTTCTATATTTTATTAGACACCAACAAGCTGCCAAAAGCGATCGATACGTTACTTCATCCCAGGATTCGCGCCGACTTCTGGAATATATGGCGTATTATTGATGGCGTTTTCGGTCGCTACATTCGCGGCCAGATCACCCTGGGAATAATCATCGCGATCACGTCATTCATCGGGCTGAATCTACTCAACCTATTCGGCTTCAACATCCGGTACACCGTCCTCCTGGCGATCATTGCGGGCATCGGCGAGCTTATTCCAGTCGTCGGGCCGATTATCAGCGCGATCCCTGCGATTCTGGTAGGTATCGGCGGTGGATGGTCGACTGTTGCCGCCGTGGTGGTCCTCTATGTGCTGATCCAGCAGCTTGAGAATCAGATCCTGGTGCCACGGATCGTCGGCAACACGCTGCGGCTGCACGCGGCGATTCTGATGGCCCTGCTGGTGCTCGCCGCCGCTGTTGGCGGCCTGGGCCTGGTGATTTTATCAGCGCCGCTGGCCGCGATCGGGCGGGATGTGTTTATCTATCTCCATCGCCGGTTGCGGGAGCCGCCGCAGCCGCCGAATCTGGCAATTGCCGATCTGATGCCGGAGGAAGAATCAGCGGAGCCGGTACAACAGTCACGTACGACAGTGTCTCAGGGGGTGGAACAGTCCTAAGGATAAGCGGGACTGTAGGTTAATTGACGGTCGTCGATCACGTCGATATAATGACGTTACATAAAACCGGTCGCCACGCTGCGTTGGAGGGCGTCATTTAGATGATCTATAGCCTCATTACGGACCTACTTGATCACCCCAAGGTCGTCGAAACACAACAGCACATGCACCATTCGATCTCCAAGCACGATCACCTGGCGCGCACAGCACGTATTTCGTACAAGCTAGCCCAGATTATGCGCGCGGATGTGCGAATTTGTGTTCGTGCGGCGATGATCCACGATATTGACTCACGGCTTGGGACGCTGACCACGCACGGTCGGATTGCGGCGGAGTGGGCGGCATCGCAGGGTGAGTGCGACGCCGTTTGCCACGCGATCGAGACGCATATGTACCCGTTTGGGCCAAAGCCGCGCACGCGGGAAGCCTGGGTTGTCTCGCTGGCAGACAAAGCGGCCTCGATCACGGACCTGACGGTGATGCTGGGCGGCATGGTTACGGGCCACACCTGGCATCGGCGGCGGAGATTGCAGGCGACCGATCCGCATTTTGTGGCACGACGGCACCGCCGACATCAGCGCCGCCGCTTTGCGCGAACCTCGTAGTCCAGGCGCATCCCATCCGATCGCTCGTCTCCGGCCTGCGCTGATGCAGGCCGTTTGATTTGCCGGGGCAAGGTGCAGAGTCCAACAGAAGAGCCGACCATGATGGTCGGCCAGCGTGGGTAGAGACGGCCAGCGGCTAGTGGCGGCGGAAATGATCGAGGAGCGAGCTACCCGGCTGAAGCTTGTGGAGCAGCATCAAGATATATTCTTCGCGACCGGGATGCTTATCGATGCGAAGATCGTAGCGATCGTTGCTGTACACCGGCCCCCAGTCGTTGCGTTGATCCTGTGACGACGGAAACAGCTCAAGCTCCTTCGCTTTTGCCTCCAGGGCGGCGTGCAGCTCTTGAGGTGTGCGCGCTTTGTCGATCTCTTCGCGCTTCATGCGGCGCAGCCTCGATAGAATCGTATACATACGGCCCAAGTGTAGCATCGGCAAGCGGCAGCGTCAATGCACGCCGCCTAGCAATCCGTCCTTAGCTGATTCCACCACATGGAGCAGCGAACACTAGCAGGCTGCTCAGTCGAAGCTGCCGCCGCCGGAGCCGCCACTGGAGTCACCGCCACCGCCACCACCGGAGTCACCGCCGCCACCCCAGGACGAGCCGCCGCCACCCATATCGCCCCATGAGCTACCACCGCCGCTTGAGCTGCCCCAGGACGAGCCGCCGCCACTGCTATCACCCCAGGACGAGCCGCCGCCGCTGCTATCACCCCAGGACGAGCCGCCGCCCCCGGAGCCGCTGTCGAAGGGCGTGTTGTCAAACGGCGAGGGTGAGTGGTGATCGTGGGGCTGGCTGGGCGGCATGATAATAATCGGCGGAACGCCAAAGCCGCCGCCCCAGCCGCCATATCGTCGGCCACGCCGCCAGCCACGGCGGGTATAGGGCGTGCCAAACGGATCTTGATCGTAGGTCGGCTGCGTGGTTGGGTAGCCATGCACCCGGCGCGAACGCACTGAGGCGCGAATGATCGAGAAGGCGATGAACAAGAACAACAGCATGAACAGGCAGAACACAGCGCCGCCGATGCCTAGACCTGTTGTAACACCCGGCGCTGGCACACCATTGGACGGCACGCCATTGGACGGCACACTGGCGGGGGGCTGGCGTGGGCTCTCCGCCGAGCGAAATTGGGCCGACGACGTGAGCAGCGCGCGCGGAAACGCGGCTTGAACGCCGAGCTGCTGGCCCTGAATAGGCTGTGTCAGCTCCCAGCGCACGCTATCGCTTGTCGAGGTCTGGCGAACGGGCACGCCGCTGGTATCAACCTTGAGCTGATTAGCGCCGACAGTGCCAGGAAAGCGCAGCACAACGCTGCCATTCCTGATCTCCGGCGCACTCGATCCGCTCCAGAAGAAGTTCCAGTCGAAGACCGCCTGGTTGTTGTCGGCGACCAGCGAGCGGCTAATCGTATATTGAATGGTGATGGTGTGGCGTTGAGCGTCGGGATCGCGGAAGTTGACCCGAATATTCGCCTGGCTGCCGTCGTCGCTGCCGGAGTACGTGCCGGGGTCGCGACCATCACGGCGCTGATAGAGCTGGCCGTCCTCGGACACCCGAATGTTTGTCACCCGACCGAAGTTGCCGGTTTCAAAGGTGCGGTTCATACCCCTGGCAGGGCCGCGATCGACCACCAGCACCTGCTGCTCTCGGATCTGAACGTTCCCATCCTGCTGAATTTCGACAATATTGTCGTACTGTTGCCAGTGAAGCTGCGGAGCCGTTTGGGCTAGCGCTGTGGCAGGCAGTACCAGCAACATCCACACCAGTAACCAACGATAACGCATAGCCATAACATCCTTTATACTGCTCGCTTGCTAGTACGCTGCCCAGCAGAGGCATGTTGCATACCAGCAGCATGGCTGGTGCCAAGAACACCCTTGTGGCTGAGTAGTGAGTCGCAGGTATCTGCTACAATATAGCACGTATCGAAGATATGGCAGCTTGACGATACCAGGCCCCCCGCCCCGTTAGTAATAGCGTGTCGTCTAGGATGAGCGCGGTACAGGTCTTGCGGAAATCTCCTCAGGACATGTACATCTCAGTGTACAAGGAGGTGCACAATGGTGATGACTGAGCGCGAACTCTCTCGCAGTTCGGAACAGGATTTTCTACCCCTCAAAGGAATTGATTATGTCGAGTTCTATGTAGGCAATGCGCGGCAGGCGGCGCATTTCTACCGGCTAGCCTTTGGCTTCAAGCCGATCGCCTACGCGGGGCTGGAAACCGGTGTCAGGGATCGCACATCCTATGTGATGCAGCAGCGGAATATTCGGCTGGTCTTGACGGGCGCGCTTGGCCCCGACAGCCCGATCGCCGAGCATGTCAAAGAGCACGGCGACGGCGTTAAGGATATTGCCTTTACGGTGGACGATGCCGCAGCGGCGTTTGAGGAAACGGTCAAGCGCGGCGCGCGGCCCGTGATGGAGCCGACGGTCTTTGAAGGACAGAAAGGCCGGATCATCAAGTCGACGATCGCCGCCTATGGCGATACTGTTCACTCATTCATTCAGCGCGACGAGTATCACGGCACGTTCTTTCCCAAGTTCCACGCCATCAAAAATCCACCGCCCGCGACGCCAACCGGGCTGGCCGCGATCGACCATATCGTCGGCAACGTAGAGCTGGGAAAAATGAACGATTGGGTTGAGTTTTACAATCAGGTACTCGGCTTCCACCAGCTCCAGGCGTTCACCGACGACGACATCTCAACCGAGTACAGCGCGCTGATGTCGAAGGTTGTAGAAAATGGCGAGGGCCGGATCAAATTCCCGATCAACGAGCCCGCCGAGGGCAAGAAGAAATCGCAGATCGACGAGTACCTGCAATACTATCGCGGGCCTGGCGCGCAGCACCTCGCGCTGATCACCGGCGATATTATTGAGACGGTTCGGGCGCTGCGGGCAAATGGTGTCGATTTCCTGCGCACCCCCGACACCTACTACGAGATGCTGTCCGATCGTGTCGGCAAGATCGACGAGGACATCAACATCCTGCGCGAGCTTAACATCCTGGTCGATCGTGATGACGAGGGCTACCTGCTGCAAATCTTCACCCGACCGCTCCAAGATCGCCCGACGGTCTTCTTCGAGATCATCCAGCGCAAGGGCGCTCGTGGCTTTGGCGCTGGCAACTTCAAGGCGCTCTTCGAGGCCATCGAGCGAGAGCAAGCGTTGCGCGGGAATTTGTAACGCCTCGGCGCGGCGGGCGCTGCGGCGGCTCTTGCGGCAGCGCTCATCGCGTCTCAGAGAGAGTTGCAAGGACGTATGCGACGTACGCGGATTCGCAACCTCACGATCATCACCGTCGATGATACCAACACCATCACCCACGGCGATCTCGTGATCGCCGATGGTCGTTTTGAAGCTGTCGGCGGCAGCGATACCGGCGCGGTCGATCAAGAGCTTGACGGCAGCGGGCTGGTGGCAATCCCCGGCCTGATCCAGACGCATCTGCACCTGTGCCAGACCTTGTTTCGCTCGCTGGCCGACGATGTCGCGCTGCTCGACTGGCTTCAGCGCTACATCTGGCCGCTGGAAGCCGCGCACACCCCCGACACACTCTACGCCTCAGCGGCGCTCGGTATCGCCGAGCTGCTGAAAGGCGGCACGACCGCGATCCTCGATATGGCGACCGTGCGGCACACGGATGCGATCTTCGAGGCGTGCCGCGAGCTTGGCATCCGCGCGACGGTCGGCAAGGTGTTGATGGATCACGCGCGCTCGCCTGAGATCTTGCGCGAGCCGACCGCCACGGCGCTAGATGAGAGCGTTCAACTGCTGGAGCGCTGGCATGGCCGCGAGGATGGTCGGCTGCGGTACGCCTTCGCGCCGCGCTTCGCCGTCAGTTGCACCGACACACTGCTGCGCGAAGTTGCCCACCTAGCGCGGCGCTACAACGTACGTATCCACACCCACGCCTCCGAAAATCTCGAAGAGGTCGCGATCGTCGAGGCCGAGCATGGGCTGCGCAACATCGCCTATCTCGACCGCATCGGCGTCAGCGGCGCGCACGTCTGCATCGCGCACTGCGTCCACCTCGATCCTCACGAGATGACGCTGCTGGCGCGTACGGGCACCCATGTGCTGCACTGTCCCTCATCCAACTGTAAGCTCGCCAGCGGGATCGCGCCGATCCCTGAGTTGATCGCGCGGGGCGTCGCAGTATCGTTAGGCGCGGATGGCGCGGCGTGTAACAATAACCTGGACGCCTTTCAAGAGATGCGGCTGGCGGCGCTGATTCACAAGCCACGCTGCGGCCCGCAGGCAATGCCCGCCTCGGAGGTCTTGCGGCTGGCAACGCGCGGCGGCGCGGCGGCGCTTGGCCTCGCCGATCAGATCGGCTCGATCGAGATGGGCAAGCAGGCCGATGTCGTGCTGCTGGATCTGGACGGCGCGCACACGCAGCCAGCCGACGAGCATACGCTGATCTCACGAATCGTGTACGCTGCCCGCGCGGCTGACGTGCGGCATGTTTTTATCGGCGGGCGTCAGGTGGTGCGCGACCAAAAATTGCTAACAGGCGATGAAACGCGGATCGTCGCGCAGGCCAACCGGGCGCTCGATCAACTGACAGGACTGGTCGACTGAGGAACAGGAGATGCACACAGCAGCATGAAGCTAGTGACCTTCAAACAACCGGGCGATCTACCCTACGAGGCGCGCGCAGGCGTTTTGCTGCCCTTCGGCGTGGTCGATCTGCAAGCCGCAGCGCCGCTGGTCTTCGAGGATACCGAGCACGAGCGGATCGATATGCTGCGGGTGCTGACCGGCGACGACATCGGGATCAATCTCGACGGCGCTGCGGAGATCGTCAGCGCGGTGCTGGAGCAGCTTGGCGGTGCCGTGGACGTGGTGCGCGATGAAATCGATCCCAACGCGGTCGATCTGGCAGGCTCGATCTCGATCGGCGGACGCGACCTCCTGCTGCCGCGCTCGGAGGTCCGGCTGCTCGCGCCGCTGCCCCGACCGCGCTCAGTTCGTGATTTTTTCGCCTTTGAGCAGCATGTCACGACCGCCCGCAGGCAGCGCAACCAGCCGGTGCCGCCCGCCTGGTATCGCATGCCGGTCTTCTACTTTGCCAACCATCAGGCGATCATCGGCCCCGACGATCCCATGCCGCTGCCGCATACCGAGAAGCTGGACTATGAGCTAGAGGTGGCGTGTGTGATCGGACATGAGGGGCGCAACATCGATCCTGAGGACGCGCACGAGTACGTCGCGGGCTTTACGATCATGAACGACTGGAGCGCGCGCGACATCCAGGCCGAAGAGATGAGCGTTGGGCTTGGCCCGGCCAAAGGCAAGGATTTTGCTACCTCGCTCGGCCCGTATCTCGTCACGCTCGACGAGCTAGAGGATTACGCGACCGACAACGGCGAGCGCTGGCGGCTGGAGATGATCGCGCGGGTCAACGGGCGCGAGTACAGCCGGGGCAATCTCGCCGATATGCACTACACCTGGGGGCAGATCATATCGCACGCCAGCCGCGATGCCACCCTGTATCCCGGCGATGTGTTAGGATCAGGTACGGTCGGCGGCGGCTGCATCCTTGAGCTAACGCCGGAGGCGGTCGGCGGCTGGCTTGAGCCGGATGATGTCGTCGAACTGGAAGTGACCGGGCTGGGCATCCTCAAAAATCGAATCGTATACAGTCGCTAATGCAGCATCAAGGAACCTCTTTGGGAAACAGCGTCTACGATTCTGCGTTAGCAAGGGAAATGTCCGGGGAACTTCCGGGCTTAGAGGGCACCTGCCCTGGCCTTCAGGCGCGCTAAGGCTGCTACTACAAACTAATCCCCCCAGATTGCGCGACTGGTCATCCTGCTCGTAGGACGCTACCACGTATGCGGCTTTAGATCGAGCTGCATCGCAGGAGATAGCAACGTGAAATTACTGATCCTCGGTGGAACGGCCTTCCTCGGACGGGCGATCGTCAATGCGGCGCTGGAGCGCGGCCATGAATTAACGCTGTTCAATCGCGGGCAGCGCAATCCCGACCTGTTTACCGAGCTGGAGCAGCTGCGCGGCGATCGAGACGGCAATCTTGAGGCGCTGCGTGGCCGATCCTGGGACGTGGTGATCGATCCGTCGGGCTACCTGCCGCGCGTCGTGCGGGACTCGGCGGAGCTGCTGGCCGATGCCGTCGAGCACTACACCTTTATTTCCAGCATCTCGGTCTACGCCGATTTTAGCACCGTCGGCATGGACGAAACCGCGCCCGTGGGCATGCTGGAAGATACCAGCGTCGAAGAGATCACCGGAGAAACCTACGGCCCGCTGAAGGCGCTCTGCGAGCAGGCCGTGGAGCAGACACTACCCGGACGGTCGCTGATCATCCGCCCAGGGCTGATCGTCGGGCCGCACGATCCCACTGATCGCTTCACCTACTGGGTTGAGCGCGTGGCGCGCGGCGGCGATGTGCTCGCGCCGGGACGGCCTGAGATGCCGGTTCAGATCATCGACGTACGCGATCTGGCCGAGTGGACCGTGCAGATGGTCGAGGAGCGGCGCACCGGCACCTACCACGCCACCGGCCCCGACAGGCTGCTGACGATGGAGCAGATGCTTACAGCTTGCAAAGGCGTCAGCGGCAGCGACGCGCGATTTGTCTGGGTTGACGAGGAGTGTTTACAGGCGGCGGGCGCGGAGTCGTGGACCGAGGTGCCGCTGTGGATTCCCGAACAGCCGGAGATGCGCGGCTTCCTGGCGATGAGCATCGCCAAAGCGCGGGCGGCTGGCCTGAGCTTTCGCCCGCTCACAACGACGATCCGCGATACCCTGGATTGGAGCAGGACACGACCCACGGATGACGAGCGACGCGCCGGTCTGCGGCCTGAGCGTGAGCGCGAGATCCTTGAGCTGTGGAGCCAGCGGAGCTGATCGCGTCGCGCTGTCGTGGCTCAGCTATCCCACCGTTTGAACGCCGTACCCGGTACACCGATCCCTCCGATGGGACTAGAAAAGGATACGACGGTGTCAGATACAACGCTTCAGCCCGTCTTCCAGATCGACTACCTCGGACACACCGAGCTACACGACGTGTACCATGTCGTCATCTATCCTCCGCTGGCCTCTAGCGTGGAGGCGCAAGCTCAGTACAAGCAGCGGGTGCTTCAGGGCATCGCCCAGGCCAGAAGCCACGGGCGCAACATTTGGGTCGCCGTCGATCTCAGCCACATCACGACACCGCAGCTCGTGCAGGTAGCGTACCGCGTCGGCCTGCCGTTCATGCGCGAGCCGCTGACGATCAAGGTGTACGGCATCGAGGGCATCGTGATCAAGGACGCGGCGACCAAAAGCCTGGACTGGCTGATGCGGCATACCTTTAAGATCGAGTTCGTGGCGGATCGGATGGCGGCGCTGCCCCCCGGATTTGTGATCGAGGGCGAGGCAACGGCATAATCGCCATCCACCGACTGAGTTGCTGGTATCGTCTAAAACATAGACCAGGAATGACTTGCTCGTTTACGTGACAACCAAGGCAGGAGGACAGCGATGAGCACCATTACTGTTCAAGTAGATGAAGATTTAGCAGCGCTGTTGCATGCATCCAATCAACCTATTCAGCAGGCAGCGCGTGAATTGATGATTTTAGAATTGTATCGTCGCGGAACCGTCTCCAGCGGGAAAGCCGCCCAGATGCTTGGTATGGCGCGCTTTGAATTTATTCAACATGCGTCGCGATTAGGCATTGCCTTCTTTGATATGACCGAGGATGAGTGGGCAACTGAACGGGAACGTGCCGACTTGCTATGATGGCCGATATAGTTATCTCTAACACAAGTCCACTGATTAGCCTGGAACGGATTGGGCAACTACATGTGCTCCAGCACCTTTTCAACACGGCATAATACCCTGCACAGCGCGCACCGGGTTGCTGGTATAGCGTTTGATGGTGGTACGATAGATATGCAAGCGCGCAGGTGCCGTATCATGGCGCGTAACAGCGCGAGCAAACAGCATATTTCACTCGAAGGAGGCCAAAGATGCCCTTCTACCATCGTCTAGGGGAGATTCCGCATAAGCGGCATACCCAGTTTCGCAGGCCCGACGGCTCGCTCTTCAAAGAGCAGGTCATGGGCACCAAAGGGTTTAGCGGCGTCGAGTCGATCCTGTATCACCACCATGCCCCCACGGCAATCCTTGAGGTTGAGGATCTCGGCCCGGCGACGATCCTGTTTGAAGAAGAGGGCGCGCTGCGGCACCGCCACTTCCGAACGGCTGCCGTGCAGCCCGGCGGCGATCCGCTGACGGGCCGCCACTACATGCTCGCCAACCACGATGTACGTATCGCCGTGTGCAAGCCGACCCAGGAGCAGCGCTACTTCTACCGCAACGGCGAGGGCGACGAGGTGCTCTTCGTCCACGAGGGCGAGGGCATGCTCGAAACGATCTTTGGCAACCTGCCCTACCGGCGCGGCGATTACCTCTACCTTCCGATCGGCTGCACGTGGCGGATGCTGCCCAGCGGCGGCGAGACGCGCCTGCTGGTGATCGAGACGACCGGCGAGATCACCACGCCCCGGCGCTACCGTAACGAGCACGGCCAGTTGTTGGAGCACGCGCCCTTCTGCGAGCGCGACTTCCGGGTGCCGCTCCAGCTTGAGCCACACGACGAGCGCGGCGAGTTCGAGGTCCGTGTGCGCGCGCGCGGGCGGCTGACGAAGCATGTTCTGGCTCACCACCCGCTGGATGTCGTCGGCTGGGACGGCTACCTGTATCCCTACGCCTTCAACATCGAGGACTTCGAGCCGATCACGGGCCGCGTCCACCAGCCGCCGCCGGTCCATCAGACCTTCCAGGGACCGAACTTTGTGCTGTGCTCGTTCGTGCCCCGGCTCTTCGACTACCACCCGCAGGGCATACCGGCACCCTACAATCACTCCAACGTCGAGAGCGACGAAGTGCTGTACTACGTCGAGGGCAACTTCATGTCGCGCAAGGGCATCGAGGAGGCGTCGATCACGCTGCATCCGGCGGGCCTGCCGCACGGGCCGCATCCGGGCACTGCCGAGGCCAGCATCGGCAAGGAGAGGACCGAAGAGCTGGCGGTAATGGTCGATACCTTCAAGCCGCTCTACATCACGCAGGACGCGCTGAAGGTGGAAGATCCGGGCTATCCTTATAGCTGGACGCATGGCGGCAATCGCGAGCGCTGGCGAGCCGAGCAGACCGATTAGTCGCTGCATCACAACAGGTTAAAACAGCGTGAGACGGCCTGGTGCCGTCTCACGTCGTTTCGAGCGGTAGCGCGGCTGCCTCAGCAGAAGCCCCGGCGACCGTTGAACAGCGCCATCAGGCCGAGCAAGATCAAGATGCCGGGCCAGAACCAGCCCGTCGAGAAGAGCACGGCCAGGCCCAGGAAGAAGACTAGCCCTTGCAGCGCATTACGTGAGTGACCCCGCATACCCTCGTTGATGAACGCGGTCAGCCCGATCAGCACCAGAATGCCGGGCCAGAACCGGCCCGTCAAGAACAGAATGCCCAGGCCGATCAGAAAGACAGCGCCGCCGATCTCCTTGTTATGCGCCCACCTGCCGGGATAGCTGGCAGCGGCGGCCTGGGGTGCTGGCGCAGGTAGCGGCGCGGGCGCGGGCACCGTGTACACCGGAATCTGCTCCCCACCAAGGCGCGTTGTCGGCCCTGTTGCCGGAGCAACATCCTGAACGTCGGGCGCTGGCGGTACCAGCTGCGCGGAGCAGTAGATACAGTAGCGCGCATCCTCAGGATTGGTACGATTACACTTCGGGCAATTCATAGCTCAGTTCCTTTGAGCGGAAAGATCGTCGTAGATGATGCATAATGGTGACAACGACAATGATACGTTTGCCCGTAGATTAATGTTGCGCCAGGAGTCGTCATGCAGATCGATCCGGCTACGCTCTCGGAACGAGAGATCTATAAAATCATGATCGGCGCGGTCGTGCCCCGTCCGATCGCCTGGGTCGCATCGCTCAGCGCCGAGGGCAGGCCCAATCTCGCGCCGTTTTCCTACTTCAACGTTGCGTGTACCGATCCGCCGATGGTATTATTCTGTCCCCAGCGACGCGGCGACGGCTCGCCCAAAGATACGCTCCGCAACATCCAGGCGACCGGCGAGTTCGTGCTGCATATTGTGAGCGAAGATCTGGCCGAGACGATGAACCAGACATCGGCAGATTATCCGTCCGAGCTGGACGAGTTCGCGATGGTCGGGCTGCGCGCGCTGCCGGGCCAGCTTGTCGCGCCGCCGCGAGTGGCAGAGGCGGCGGTCGCCTTCGAGTGTCGCGTCGATCAGATCGTGCATGTCGGCAGCGCGCGCGGCGGCGAGGTGGTGATCGGGCGGGTGATGCTGATCCATCTGCGCGACGACGTGTATCAGAACGGCTACATCGTCCTCGACGCGCTCAAGCCGATCGCACGGCTAGCCGGAAACGATTACGCCCGTGTCACCGATACGTTTACGCTGCCGCGTCCGGTCTATCGGCCAGAAGAATAGGATCACACAGATGGATTGGCGAGTACGGAAACGTTGGAGCGCGACGCGAGCGCTGATCGCGCTGGGCACGCTTGGACTGGCCGGGTGTGGCGTCGCACCGCCCGCCGCTGAGCCAGTCGCTGTCGTCGAGCAGGGCATCCCCGTGCAGCTTCCGCCCGAAAGCACGGCGTTTGTGCCCAGCGCCACGCCGACGGTCGCAACGCCTACGGTTCTGCCCACTGCGACGCCCATCCCACCCACTGCGACGCCCATCCCACCCACTGCGACGCCCATTCCACCCACTGCGACGCCCATCCCACCCACTGCAACACCGATCCCACCCACCGCAGCGCCGATCGTGAAGGGCAGGCAGCGCTACACGGCCTACATCGAGGCGGCATCCAAGAACGGACAGCGGTATCAGTACTCGTGCGAGTTCGACGCCGCCTGGGTGGTGCTGGCGACCTACGGCATCGCGGCCAGCGTCGAAGAGATTATCGCGCAAACGCCGATGGACCGGCGGATCGAGCCGTGGTACGAGGAAAAAGATGGCGTCTGGATGATCCACGGCGGCGACATCGAGCAGGGGTATTCGGGCGACTACACCAAGAGCTTTTTAGCGCGCTCGACCGGCACAGCGATGATTCCGGTGTTTGCGCACTACGGCGTGCGCGCCACGCCCGTCAGCTCACGCGAGGCCGTGGAGTCGGCGCTCGATCGCGGCGAGCTGGTCTGGATCAAAACCACCGTCGATTTCAAAAAGTGGCGTCCGGCGCTCTGGGTCATGCCCGACGGTCGCACCCGGCACACCGTGCTGGGCAACGACCACGCAGTCGTGGTGATCGGCTACAACGAGCAGGGCGTGGCGATCCGCGACGTGCTCGGCCCAACCTCCAGCAACCGGCAGCGCCCAACCGAGTACCATGTGCCCTGGTCGACGTTTCTGGCCGCCTGGGGCGCGCAAGCCTACGACGGTCTGGCCCTGGCGCGGCCCGGCACGTAATGCGAACGAACAAGCGAACAAGGGCAGAAAACCTGGAATCTGGAACTCGAAACTTGGAACTTGGAACAGAGGCCCACAATGGAAATCGAAGCGAAATTTACGCTGACGGAGCCGGTTTCAGCCGAGCGCGTGGAGGCGCTTGACTGGGGGCAGTATCATCTAGGGGAGCGCCACACCGTCGATCAGCACGATACGTTCTTCGACACCGCCGACCGCGCGCTGATTCAGACCCGCCACGCGGTGCGGCTGCGCGCCGGGGGCGCAAGCGCCGTGGTGACGCTCAAAGGCCCGGCTACGATCGAGCAGGGCGTTCATGCCCGCGAAGAGTGGGAAGAGCCGACCACGGGCCATGATCCCGCCGCGTGGCCCGACGCGATCCGGCAGCGGCTTAGCGACCTGATCGGCGCGCAGCCGATCGCGCCGTTGCTGGCAGTGCAAAACCGGCGGCGGACCTGGGCGCTGCTGCGCGGCGATCAGCCGATCGGCGAGGTGGCGCTCGACGAGGGCGCGATCATTGCAGGCTCGGAGCAGGAGCCGATGCACGAGCTGGAGGTCGAACTCAAGGGCGGCACGCGCGACGATCTGGAAGCTGTGGGCAGGCTGATCCAGGCGCAGCTCCCGGCGCAGCCCGAAGATCGCTCGAAGTTTGCCCGTGGCGTGGCCCTCCTACAACAATCGCGCTCGACGCCCGAAGCACAGCAGTAGGCTTGATCGAACAACGCCCGCAAAGAGAGCGGAAGACTATGAGCAAGGCTAAATCACGCAAGATCGATCTTCCCACGCTGCCGGATCAGATCGCGGCGCTGGCCGATGTGGCCTCGTTCGCGGGAACGACCGAGCTGGCGCTGGCATCGCGGATGACGCTGGCGAAACACGCCTGCAAGCTGTACGAGCATCTGCCAGGCGTGCTGAGCGGCGACGATCCGCATGATGTTCACCAGATGCGCGTCGCAACTCGTCGGCTGCGCGCCAGCATGCAATCGACCGCAGTGGCGTATCAGCCGAAGATCGTCGCCGATCTGCGCAAACGTCTGCGCTCGCTGGCGCGCAGCCTGGGCGAAGTGCGCGACCACGACGTGATGCTGATCCGGCTACGGAGGGACGCGCCGCTGCTCACGGAGCGCGCGCGGAGCGAGGTCGACGCGGCGATCGAGCGGCTTGAGGCCGAGCGCGAGGCCGCCCACGCCGATCTGGTCGCCGAGCTCCAGCGCAAGCGCACCGCGCGCCTGCTGCGCGACCTCAACGATTTTCTGCTCTGTCCGCTGGAGGATATTCAGGCCAGCGGTGATGGATTGCCGCTGCTGGTGCGCCATCATGCCGGAAGCGCGATCTGGCACGAGTACGAGGCTGCCGAGCACTTTGAAACCGTGATGCCGCGCGCGTCCTCAGAGCGGCTGCACGAGCTGCGCATTGCCTGCAAGCATCTGCGCTACACGCTTGAGTTGTTCGAGCCCGCGCTGGGCACCGACGCCAGGAAGTTGATCAAGCTGGTCGAGGCGATGCAGGAGCATCTGGGCGAGATCCACGATGCCGATGTGGCGCTGGCCTACTTTGCGGTCGATGATCATCTCATCCACCAGGCAACAGACGGGCACGCCGACGCGCATACCGCCATACCAGCGGCGCAGCAGCCCACGCCAGACACGATGCAGCCATCCGAGGCGAAGTCGGCGCCGCCTGAGTCGGACGGATCGCTCGTAGCATCAGCCGCCGACACCGCCGACCCAGAGACGACCGAGCAGCCGTCCGCGTCCAGCGCTCGCTACACCGATCTGCGTCTGGCCGACCGAGCCAGGCTGGTTGAGGCTCTTGTGCCGATGTGGCAGGAGCTAAGCAGCCGCGAGACGCGGCGCAAGCTCGCCAAGCTGGTGGCGGGAATTTAAAGAACACGGGAGCAAAGGAACAAAGGGAAAACAAAGAACCAAGAACCGGGATGAGCTTCTCCCCTCTCCTATCCTGAAAGCCGCGCGGGAAAGGGAACCCGCGCGAGTAGGGCATGGCGCCCGGCGTGGTGAGGGCCTGAGCGCGAAACTCCGCCTACTTGATCACCAGATCGACGCCGAACGCCCTGCGGAAGAACCCCGCGCGGCGATTAGCATCCCAGATCTCGACCGTCGCGTCGCCGACCGTCTGGGCGATGATCTGGACGTTGCCGTCGACCACACAGCGCACATCGCTGACCACCTGCGATTTCGAGCGATCGAGATACTCGGCGATCCGCAGCAGCGCCGCCAGCCGCGCGACCCGCGTCTCGTCGTCCCCGGCCAGCACGCGCCGCAGCGCCGCGACATCGATCGCGCCCCTGCGGTGGTAGCGCGCCAGCAGCGCGATGATCGCAATCTCACGATGGTTGTAGCCCGGCATGACCGAGCTGAGAATGATATACGCCGAATGCTTGTGGTGCTCGTAGTAGTTCACCTCAACGCCGATGTCGTGGAGCGTCGCGGCGGCTGCGAGCAGCTCACGCTCCCAGGGACCATAGCCGTGAAGCGTCTGCAACTGATCGAACATTTGCAGCGCCAGCTCGCACACCTTGGCGACATGAATATGCTGGTAGTTGTAGGCCCGCGCTAAGTTTTCGACGGCGAACGCGCGCAGATTCGGAATGATCGCGGGCCGCAGACCCGGCAGAAATTGCTCGTAAAACACGCCCTCGCGCAGCCCCTCGCCGCCGACATGCAGCACATCGGCTTTGCAGTAGCGCATCATCTGGCGCAGCACCAGCGCTCCGGCCAGGATCACATCGGCACGCTCGTCGTTCAGACCCGGCAGATCCTCGCGCTCTTTGATCGTCCGCTTGCGCAGCTCATCGCAGATCTCCTCGACACGCTCGCGGGTAAGCTGGTACGCATGCAGCCGATCCAGCGGATAATCCTGCGTCTTTTGATCGATGTTGGCGATATTGCGGATCGTGCCGCCCATGCCGACCAACTGCATCGACGGGCTGAGCTTGAACCAGTCGAGCGACCGCAAGATCGAGTCGAGATGCTCTTCCAGGGCACGAACCTCGCTTTTGGAAGACGGATCGGAGCGCAAAAAGCGCTCGGTCATGCGTACCGCACCGATCGGCGCGCTCGTGGCGCGTACAAAGCCCCGGCCACGCACCAGGCTAACCTGCGCCGAGCCGCCGCCGATGTCGATAATAAAGCCGTCGCGCACCGGCAGGCTATTCAGCACGCCCAGGTAGCCGTAGTACGCCTCTTCCTCGCCGCTCACCACCCGAAAATCGATCCCAGTCTCCCTGGCGATCCGATGCAGCACATCGGCTTGATTGACGGCATCGCGCACGGCGCTGGTGGCGATGCCGATCACCCGTGGCACGTCCGTCGCCCTGGTGAACGAGGCGAACATCTTCACCGCCTTCAGCGCGCGCTCGATCGGTGCGGCCTGGAGCGTATTGCTGCTGCCCGCGCCTTCGATCAGCCGAACCGTCTCTTTCAGCTCGTCGATCAGCTTGTAGGCGTAGTGCGGCTGATACTCCATCACAATCAGCCGTGTCGTATTCGAGCCAAGGTCGATCACGCCGACGCGCTGTGGCATAACCGAAAGACCTGTTTCGGCGCTGCGATGCTGCATGGGTGCTCCTGAAAAACCGAGGTCCGCTTATGCGGACGGCGATGAGTTTGCCCGTTGACGATCAAGTTGCGCGGCGATGTCTCGGTACATATCGCCCCGGCTGCGCGCCAGCCCCAGCTCACGCCGCAGATGGACAATGTACGCCAGCGCGATCAGCAGCGCGGCAGCCGCAACACTGCGCAGCATAGTCTGCTCCCGAATAGTTCATTGCATCGACACCGATTGTAGCCGAGAAACGCTCGATGCTGCAACTGCTGCCGCTCCAGGCCAGCGGAGGGCACGCGCCGCGCTGTGATGCGAAAAACTGACGAAAACACCTATTTATGCCTTTCCCTAGCGCTCTGCTCAACATGTACGGCTCGCGCGATCGGCTCAGGCTGCAACAGAGTTCGGACAACATGGTATCCTGTTGAGCGTGATGCCTTAAACAGGAGCAGATGCGTGCGCATCGCATCGAGACGAATCAGGAGATCCGAACCAGCCCGGCTGATCGTCGTCTCGTCGCATACCAGGACAGCCTAAAAGTCGTGCCAACACCCCCAGCACGCCACAGCCAGCACGCAATGACGCCGTCTGATCGTCGCGTCGCTTAGACGTATAGCATCCCCCAGGCCACAACCGACGATGGACGAATGACGATGACCGGCTGCTGATCGATCGGCATCGTCTGGTATTGATGGTAGCGCGCCCTGAGCAGCTCGACAGCCGAACGATGCTCCGGGCTATCGACGGCGAGCAGCGACGCCGCACCACGGATCAGCACATAGGCCAGCACGCTCCAGTCGTCGCTATAGCGGTCGACGACCAGCGCAACCTGCGGATGGTCGAGAATATTACGCACACGGCGAAGCTGCTGCGGCGCGACTCGCTTCGGCTTGGCATCGAGGGCGATATACAGCGAATGGCCGTCGCAGGCGTAACAGACTGGAATAACATGCGGATCGCCAACGGCATCGACCGTTGCAAGCCGTCCGACGCGCTGTGCCAGAATAAAGGCCAACTGTTGATCGGTTAGCATCATCACATCTATGGTACTGCAAACCAGGAACCAAGAACCGTGAGGCCGGGGCGCAAGAACAAAGGAACACGGGAACAAAAACACATCAAGAACGGGCGCCATGCCCGGAGGGCGCCCGGCACACCAGGGAAACCTGGAACTCGAAACGTAGAGCGCAAAACTTGGATTTCGTCGCGCAGGTGACGGGACCGCCCATGAGCGGCAGGGGGTTAAGGGATGGAATTACTGGACGTGCTGACCGTCGTTTATGGTACCGAGGCGCGAACGATCGAGCTGTATCGTGGCGATCTGACGAATCTGCCGACACACGAAACAGTTGATATATTGGTCGTTTCCGCCTTTCCCAACAGCTATCTACCCATATCCGGCACGTTGATCGGCTCGCTCTACCGCCGAGGTGTCTCCGTCGAGGAACTTGCAAAAAACAAGGCCGTCGATCTGTGCTCGATCTGCTCGGCCTGGCTATCGCATGAGCTGATCGCGCCGCCAGAGGGTATTGCGTTCAAGCGCATCTTGTGCTTCGAGCCGCCGATCTTCGGCAACATTACCGAGGTCGTCGGCGATATTTTTCGCAGCCTGGCGCCGGTGCTCGCAATCGGCGATCCGGTTTCGGTTGCTATGCCGCTGATGACGACCAGCAATCGGGATGAGCCGGTTAATCAGGTGGTGACGGCGCTGCTCGACGCGGCAACGCAGTGGATGCGCCTTGGGCTGCCGGTGCGACGGCTCAAGCTCTTCGAGCAATCGGCGCCCAAAGCAGCCGCTTTGAAGCAGGCATTCGCCCGGTTGAAAGCCCAGTACCAGACAGAGCCGCTCCCGCCCCGCTCCATCCAGCAGGACAATGTGTTCATCAGCTACTCCAAGCAAGACAGTAGCGATAAAGCCTACCTGATCGCCGCCGAGCTACGCCAGGAGCGGCCCGACATGAACATCTTCCTCGATCGGCAGGCGCTCAACCCCGCCACTGCCTGGCAGCAGCAGATCTACGACACGATCGACCGCAGCCACACGATGATCGCGCTCTACTCTCCGGCATATTTAAGATCGAAAGCCTGCCAGGAGGAATTCAACGTGGCCTTTTACCGGCACCGCACCGTCGGCGAGCCGCGCCTGGTCCCGATCTGCTTATATAGCGCTCAACTGCCGGACTACATGAAGCTCCTGCCGTCTGCTGATTGCCGCGAAGGCGACGATCAGCGGCTGCGGGCAGTGTGCGCCGAGATTCTGGCAACATTCAACTCGTGACGATCCGGATCTTGCAAACACACCGCGCTGAAGGCACTTCGCGGCACGACCTTTGCCGCCGTATACCGGAGACGCACCCGACGACGCAGCACCGCCGCTGCGTCGATTGGTAGATAGCAGGAGGGCACAGTCATCGCCAGACACGATCGAGGTGTCGCTCCCGCTTTTTGCCAGGATAGACCATGCCAGGTGCCGAGTGACACACAGCGACCGGAGCAAGGCTTGTCCATCTTCAAGACGAGCCGTGGTCAATGCATAGGTGAGGCTAGCATGGAACAGCAGGTTGGATACGTTGGGAGAACGATGGAATTTCACGTCTCGCGCGCGGCCAGAGAGCGCTACCAGTTCGATGAGACGCTCTTTTCTACGCGCGGCAGCGTGATCATCGCGAATTTTCATGCCGCTCGTGTCTTCGCGCAGCGCATCAACGACCAGCGAGATGTGATCAATTTTCCTGAGCGCGCCGTCAGCGCGGGCCAGATCAACGCGATGGGCCTGATCGACGAGATCCTGCACATGGTGATCGACCAGTATCGCCAGCAAAAAAATCCGCAGGTGATCCAGCAAGCCCTGGAAGCGCTCGACCAGCGGCTCGGTAGCGCGGAGGTCGACCGTACGCTGCGCGCCTTCGCCGACGAGTTTCCGCCGGTTGCGGTCTATCGCGGCGACGTGACGCTCGACGAGTACATGAGCGACACAACCGATGGCGTTGCGCATCGCGAGATTGTGCTCGAAGAGATGCTGATGCTCTGGCTGGCAAACGCCAACCCGGCGTACCAGCCCTTCCTTGAACTCTTCGACGACGCGACGCTCGAAGCGCAGACCCCCTACCAGGGCATGATCGACGGGCTGCACGAATTTTTCGATAGCCAGCCTGGCTTCGGCCCGCGCAACGAGAGTCTGCTGGCGATCCTGCGCAGCCCGGCGCTCGCTATGCCGAACTCGCTTGCGGGCCAGCTTGAGTTCCTGCTTGGCCGCTGGAGCGGAATACTCGGCAGCTATCTCTACCGCCTGCTCAGCAGCCTCGATCTGATCAAAGAAGAAGAGAAGATGGTCTTCATCGGCGCGGGCGGCCCCGGCGGCGGTGGTCCCGTCGAGGTTTATAGCTTTACCGGCCAGGAGCACGAGCTAGAGCGCTTCACGCCCGATCGCGACTGGATGCCGCGCCTGGTGCTGATCGCTAAAAACGCCTTCGTCTGGCTCGACCAGCTCTCAAAGAAGTACCAGCGTCCGATCCATCGGCTCGATCAGATCCCGGATCAGGAGCTGGATACGCTGGCGCGCTGGGGCATCACCGGCCTCTGGCTGATCGGCCTGTGGGAGCGCAGCACCGCCTCGAAGACGATCAAGCAGCTGATGGGCAACCAGGACGCCGTCGCCTCGGCCTACTCACTGTTGGACTACCAGATCGCGGCGGATCTCGGCGGTGACGCGGCGGTCGAACATCTCAAAGCGCGCGCGTGGCAGCGCGGCATTCGGCTCGCCAGCGACATGGTGCCCAACCACACCGGCATCGATGGGCGCTGGGTGATCGAGCATCCCGAATGGTTCATCAAGCTCGACTACAGCCCGTATCCGTCCTACAGCTTCAACGGCCCCGATCTCTCCTGGGACGAGCGGATCGGTATCTTTCTGGAAGATCACTACTACGATCGCAGCGATGCCGCCGTGGTCTTCAAGCGCGTCGATCGCTGGTCCGGCGAGGCGCAGTATATCTACCACGGCAACGACGGCACGAGCATGCCCTGGAACGATACCGCGCAGATCAACTACCTCCATCCTGAGGCGCGCGAGGCGGTGATCCAGACGATTCTGCATGTTGCGCGGCAGTTCCCGGTGATTCGCTTCGACGCGGCGATGACGCTTGCCAAGCGCCATATCCAGCGGCTGTGGTTCCCTGAGCCGGGATCGGGCGGCGCGATTGCCTCACGCTCCGAGTTCGGCATCACCAAGGCGCAGTTCGACGCGCTGATGCCGCACGAGTTCTGGCGCGAGGTCGTCGATCGCGCGGCGGTGGAAGCGCCCGACACGCTGCTGCTGGCCGAGGCGTTCTGGCTGATGGAAGGCTACTTCGTGCGCACGCTGGGCATGCACCGGGTCTATAACAGCGCCTTTATGAACCTGCTGCGCGACGAGGAGAACGCCAAGTATCGCCAGGTGATGAAGAACACGCTGGAGTTCGATCCTGAGATCTTGAAGCGCTTTGTCAACTTCATGAACAACCCCGACGAGCGCACGGCGGTCGAGCAGTTCGGCAAGGACGATAAGTACTTCGGCATCTGCACGGTGATGGTGACGATGCCGGGATTGCCGATGTTCGGCCACGGCCAGGTCGAGGGCTTTACCGAGAAGTACGGCATGGAGTATCGCCGCGCCTACTGGGACGAGCAGCCCGACAGCTATCTGATCCAGCGCCATGAGCGTGAGATCTTCCCGCTGCTGCATCGTCGCTACCTCTTCGCCGCCGCCGAGCACTTCCTGCTCTACGACTGTTACATGCCCGAAGGCGGCGTCAACGAAGATGTCTTCGCCTACTCGAATCGCTTCGGCGACGATCGCACGCTGGTGCTGTACCACAACCGATACGCCACGACGCGCGGCTGGATCAAAACCTCGGTCGCGTACTCGGTCAAAAACGACCAGGGCGGCGATCGCAGGCTGGTACAGCGCACGCTGGGCGATGGCTTGGCGCTCAACGCCGACGAGCGCTGCTACTACATCTTCCGCGATCAGATCTCCGGGCTGGAGTATCTTCGGAGCGGCAAAGAGCTGTACGAGCGCGGCCTGTACATCGAGCTTGGCGCGTACCAGCACCACGTGTTCATGGACTTCCGCGAGGTCTTCGATACCGAGTGGGGCCAGTACGCGCACCTGGCCGCACAGTTGGGCGGGCGGGGCGTGCCCAGCATCGAGGAGGCGCAGCGCGAGATCTTCTTGCAGCCGATCCACCAGCCGTTCAAGGAGCTGGTCAACGTCGATCTGTTCCGCCGCCTGATCGACGCGCGGGTGACGACGCTGGAATCTGAGGCGGATGCGACGACGACACAGCGATCCGCCAAACAGGACGAGGGAGCTAAGGCCAAGGCGGTCGCACAGCCTGCTGCCGCGAAGACCGCGCAGAAAGCCAGCGCAGCCAGCGCCGAGGACGAGGCTGCAGCGCCCTCTGCGTCTACGCTGCTATCCGAGGTCGAGTCCAAGACGATCGCGCTGTTCCAGGGCATCGGCGAGCTGACCGGCAGCCGTGGCGATCCGACGGCGCTCGCGCAGGAGGTGCGCCGGACGCTAGAGGCAATCCTGCACCTGCCCGCGCTGGAACGCCGCTTCTCGGCTCCCGACGATCAGGAGTACCAGGCCGCCAACGAGTATCTTCAGCGCAACCTGGATGGCGATCCGATCCCATGGAGCGCGCTCTTCGGCTGGCTCTTCACCTATGGCCTGGGCAAGTTCAGCAGCCCCAACGATGGCGCGCAGCAAAGCCGCAGCCTGATCGACGAGTGGATGCTCAACCGGATTATCGCGGGTGTCTTCCGCGACCTGGGCGAGGACGAAACGGCTGCGTGGCGGTCGGTCGCGCTGATCAAGCTGCTGATCAGCCACGATCTGCAACCGAGCGCCGAGGGCGCAGCGGCGCAGGGCAACGGCTCGACGCTGGAGCAACTGTTCAAGGACAGCGCCTTCCAGCAGCTCTTGCAGGTCAACCGCTACCGCGAGGTGCTGTGGTTCAACCGGGAAGCCTTCGAGCGCCTGCTGTGGGCGATGCTGGCAAAAACAACGGTCAGCGCCAGCGCCGCTCCCAGAGCCTCGACCAAAAAGGTCGCGGAGGCTGTCGGCGCAACCTACAGCCGGATCGAGCGGCTCCAGACAGCGGCGGAGCAATCAGGCTATCAGGTCGAGGGGCTGCTGTCGGCGCTGAAAGACAAGGCCGCTCCGGTCAAGCAGTAGCGTGCGACCGATCGTGCGGCGGAGAGCGGAGCGCTGGCGTCGGCGCTCCGCCTGGCATTTCAGCGTCAATCACCCGATGACGCACCACCGCCGGATCTGCGCCGCGCCCATGTCGGCGCTCGTCCGCCGTGCAGCAGCACAGCACCTTGACAGACCTTATATACTAAAGTTCACTGAGGCTCTATCTCATCGGCGGCGCATGGCTATGATCGTCCGGCTTCTTGAGCAGGACAGGCTGTACCGAGTTGCCGCTCAGCTACCACATGTAAGGAGGCGCGAAACAACGCTAGGAGCACTATCGGAAACACGTTCAACGCACAGATGTCGACGATACCTCTATCGATGAAGCTGGCAGGTGTTGTAGGAGGACCTGGATATGAAGCCATCGCGACGCCGACTCGTCCAGACATGTGCAGCCATGCTCCTGTTCGCTCTGTTTGCCACGGCCTGTGGCGCACCTACAGAAACCGGATCTACACAGACGCAAGCTACGCCCGGCGCTTCTGCTGCGGGCGGCACTCAATCAGCACCCCCTAGCCCTGCCAGCCAGCAGACCACGGCGATGGCAGGCCAGAGCGATCAGACAGGCAGCCTGGCCGTTCTCGACTGGGCTGGCTACGATGCACCAGATTTCTGGATCGACTTCAAGAACGCATACCCCAAGGTGACGGCCAACTTCGAGATCGGCTCCTCGGACGCGGATGTGTACGCCAAGATGAAAGCCGGAAACAAGGCCGACCTGTTTCACATCTACACCGGCTGGCTCCAGTTCTACGTCGACGAAGGGCTGGTCGCCGAGATTGACACCTCGAAGCTGACCAACTGGAACAAGCTGCCGGAGAGCTTCAAGGCGATCGGGCAGGTCAACGGCAAGCAGTATTTCGTGCCCTGGGATTGGGGCTTCACCTCGATCCTGTATCGCACCGACAAGGTTCCTGAGGGGATCGACTCGTGGGCCGCGCTGATGGACCCCAAGTACAAAGGCCACATCTCGATGTGGGACGACGGCCCCGGCGCTGTCACCATCTCCTCGTATATCCACGGCTGGGACGAGACGAAGATTACCGATGAGCAGCTGGCGCAGATCAAAGAAGAGTGGACCAAGCAGCGCGATCTGAATCTCTTCTACTGGACCGGCGAGCCTGAGCTGATCGATGCGATGGCGCGGGGCGATGTGTGGGTCGCCTATGCCTGGCAAGGAGCGTACGCCCAGCTGCTCAGCAAGGGCACGCCCGTGGCGTATGCCAATCCAAAAGAAGGACGCAACTCCTGGGTCGGCCTGTACGGCATCCGCAAAGACAGCCCCAACTATGATCTCGCCTTGAAGTTCCTCGACGCCAAGCTCGCGCAGGCCACCGGCAACAACGTGGTCAACCAGTTCTACTACGGACATGCCAATCAGGACGTGATGGCGAGCATCGCCGACGAGACGCTCAAAAAAACGTTCTCGATCGACGATCCCTCGATCCTGTCGAAGACCAACTTCACGCCCAACCTGACCGCCGAGCAGCGCGACGCATGGACGGCGATGTGGGCTGAGATCAAGGCCGCGCCCTGATGAGCACGATCGCGCCTGGGCTTTGCGCCGCTCGCCGACAACCGACGTATGATTGATCGTCGCACCACGTTCTGGGGGCTGTATCTGCTGCCGCTGCTCTGGCTGGCCGCCTTTCTGCTCGTGCCGCTGCTGCTGATGGGCGCGTTCAGCTTCCGGGCCGACATGAGGGGCGAGCTGCTTCAGCCCTGGACGCCAACACTCAAGCAGTACGCGCTGCTCTTCGGCGGCGGGCGCTACTGGCGGCTGCTGCTGACCTCGACCTCGATCGCGCTGGTGGTGGCGCTCTGCGCAACTTCGCTCGCCTATCCGCTGGCCTACTTCCTGGCGTACCGGGCAGGCCGCCATGCGGGCTTGTATCTGGTGCTGCTGCTGGTGCCGTTCTGGACCAGCTATCTGCTGCGGGTAATGGCCTGGAAGATCATGCTGGGATCGGACGGCGTGATCAACTCCTTTTTGTTGTACGTTGGCCTGATCGATCAGCCGCTGACGATCCTGCTCTACAATCGCTACGCCGTCGTGATCACCTTGATCTACGTCTGGATTCCGTTTGTGGCCCTGCCGATCCTGGCGGCGCTCCAGCGCATCGACCGCTCGCTCTTCGACGCCGCCGCCGATCTTGGGGCCACACCCTTCCGGCAGTTCTGGCGCGTGACGTTTCCGCTCAGCTTGCCTGGCGTGATCGCAGGATTTTTCATGGTCTTTATCCCAACCGTCGGCGAATACGTCACGCCGCTGCTCGTCGGCGGCAGCCGAGGAAGCATGTACGGCAACATCATTCAGGATTTCTTCACCAAGGCCGCGAACTGGCCCTTCGGCGCGGCGCTGTCGCTGATCATGCTGGCCGGATCGCTGCTGCTGGTCGCGCTGGCCTCACGCCTGGTAGACGTGCGGAGGCTGGTCCAATGACCCGACGTTCAACGCTGCTGCCGCGAGTACGTCTGCGGGCACAGGGACTCGATCTCCGCCGCGAGCGCGGCGCGGCCCGCCGCGCGCCTGCGCTGCTGACCTGGTACTACTTTGGGCTGATCGCGCTGCTGTATCTGCCGATCGTCGTGCTCTTTTTGTTCTCGATCAACAACAACACGTCACTCTCGTTTCCGCTCCAGGGGCTCACGCTCCGCTGGTACCAGCAGCTCTTCGACTCGCCCCCGATCTTGCGCGCGGCGCGCAACAGCCTGATCGTGGCGGTGGGCAGCAGCTTCGTCGCGACGGCGCTGGGCACGATGGTCGCCCTGCTGATCGCGCGCTACCAGTTCCGCACGAAGACGCTGCTGGTGATGCTGACGGTGCTGCCGCTCTTTGTCCCGTTTATCGTCCTGGCCGTGGCGCTGCTACTCTTTTTCGCCGCGCTGGACATCGATCGCTCGCTCTGGACCGTGGGGATTGCCCATACGGTAGTAGCGCTGCCGTACACGCTGCTGATCGTGGTTTCGCGGCTGCTCGGCTTCGATGCCAGCCTCGAAGATGCGGCGATGGATCTGGGAGCGGATTATCCAACCACGCTGCGCCGGATTGTGCTGCCGATCATCGCGCCCAGCATGGTTTCGGCCTGGCTGGTCGCGTTTACCGTGTCGTTCGATGAGTTCGCGCTGGCCTTGTTCCTGGCTGGCACCGAGCCGACCTTTCCGGTCTATCTGTTCAGTCAACTGCGCTTTGCCAACCGGCTGCCGGTGATGATTGCGCTGGCCGTGCTGCTGATGATCGGCACGCTCACGCTGGTTTTCGTGGCCGAGCGTCTGCGTCGTGTCGAGTAGCAGACGCGCTCAAGGGTGAAAAGAGCTTCGCATGGAAGATACGCTGACGATCCTCTCGTGGCCCGACTATATCAATCCGCTGACGATCGAGCAGTTTCAGCGCGCGTTCGAGATCGCCGTGACAGTGGAGGTCGTGCCAAGCGCTGTCGAGCTTATCGAGCGCATGCGCGCGCCCGGCCCGCCGCCCGATGTGCTCGTTCCGCCGGATTATGCCGTGCGCGAGCTGCACGCCGAGCACCGGCTGCTGGCGCTCGATCCGGCGCGTCTGCCCAATCTCCACTATATCGATCCGCGCTTCCGCTATGGCCGCGCTCACGACCCGTATGGACAGGTCAGCGTCGTCAAAGACTGGGGCACCACCGGCTTTATGTATCGTCGCGATATGATTCGCGAGCAGCCGCGCTCGTGGGCCGATTTCTGGCAGCTTGCCGAGCGCTACTCCGGCCACGTGACGGTGCTCGACTCGCCCGGCGAGGTGATCGGGGCGGCGCTCAAGCTGCTCGGACACTCGTATAACGCTGTCGACGAGGCGGCGCTGGCTCAGGCCCGGGCCGATCTGCTCAACCTCAAGCCGCATCTGCGCGCCTTCGAGACAAACTACCGACCGCTGCTGGCGTCCGGTGCGGTCTACCTGGCGCTTGGCTGGAATGGCGACGCCGCTGCCCTGCTCGCCGACGACGTGCCGGTGCAGTACGTCGTGCCGGTCGAAGGATCGCAGATCTGGGAGGATGACTGGGCGATAGCGGCGGAGGCGGCGCATCCTGAGGCGGCCTACACCTTTCTTGATTTCGTGCTGCGTCCCGACATTGCGGCGCAAGAGGCGCGCTACACGCGCTACGCCACGGGCAATCGCTCGGCACTCGCGCTGCTCGACGAGCAGACGCGCCACGATCGATCGATCTATCCATCGCCGGAGATATTACAAAAGCTGGAGCCTGGGCTGCCGCTCGATGCCGAGGGCTATGCCCGGCGCGAGGCATTATGGAAGGAGGTGCGCGGCTAGGATCGTCGGGCTGTTCGGTTATAGGATCGCTACTAAGGAGGCTCATATGAAGCAACGTCGCTTGGTCGTCACACTACTTGCCCTGTGCTGTCTGTCGATTATCGCGGCAACAGCCGTCTTTGCTGCACCGCAATCCAGCGGCTTGTATCCCGATATGCGCACGGTCGTTCCCGCGCATCTCCAGCTTGTCAACCAGCAGCAGCAAGAGATCTTACGCTTCTCGAACGGTATCGCCAACACCGGGCCTGGACCCTGGGCGCTGCGGCCCGATCCGCCACTCAGCGGCGCGACCAGCACGGTCAGCGCAGTTCAGGAGATTCGCGACTCCAACGCTTACTACAAGTGCGGTGAGCAGCCCAAGCAGGTGACGGAATGCTACAACGTCGTGTCCGAACGTGTGGCCGGTACCTTCGCGTTTCACCCGGAGCATAACCACTGGCATATCGGCGATGTCGCGCTCTTCGAGGTGCGTAAAGGCAGCCCAACCGGGCCGATCGTCGGCGGCAACTCGATCAAGACGACCTTCTGCCTGATCGATTGGTACAAGCTCGACGACAACGCGCCCTCCGCCGAGCGCACCTTCTTCGACTGTTATACCAGCTTCCAGGGCATCGCGTCGGGCTGGGTTGACCAGTACCATCAGTCGACGGAGGGGCAGCAGCTTTATCTGACGGGCGTGCCCAATGCCGACGACTACTACCTTGTCAGCACGTCCAACTACGCTGGCATCTTCCTTGAGTCGGATTACACCAATAACACCGCGTGGGTCAAGTTCCGGCTCTACACCGACAGCAACGGCAACCGCAAGATCCAGGTTACGGATCACTCGCCGTGTGGAAGTCCGGGCATGTGCGGCGAGCGCTCGACCAACCGCTAGCAGCGCGATCTGTCCTACCTGTGGGGAGCGTGGCTTGGGGCTTGACCCGCCTCAGGCTTTCCCCAGAGCATCCGCCAGCTACACAGAGCGCCTGACGGTGCGCAGGTGCTCTGTGTAGCTCGTGCTTTTATAAGCCGGATGAGACTCCTGCCCCGCCCGTCTCGGTCAAGCCTGCCATGCCTCGTATCTGCCCGCAGGACCGGGCTGCTCTACCACGAATACAACCAATAGCTCACATCATCGATCCGGATCGATTCGCCAGGCGTATAGAGCGTCGCATAGAATTTGAGCCGAATCGCCTGCCCACGGTAATCTCCACGCACCGGGAACGTCATCCGTGCGCACGTGCGCTGCTTGCTGGGGTCGGCAAGCTGGATCGCTGCCACGTTTTCGACTTCAACGCTCGGATTGCTCTGGTAGCTGATTCCAATTCTGAAAATATCGTACCAGCTCGCATTCGCTGGCGCGTCGATGTAGATACTCGCGCTTATATCTGCGTGCTGGGGATTGGCCCAGCTTGCTGCCGGGACGGTAATATCTTGATAGAAGGATGGTCGCAGCACTGTGGAGCTGAGCTGTGCCGTCGTCGTATTGGTGCACACCCCATTCGACACACGGGCCGCACCGGTTCCGAATACCCAGTTCGGACAGTTGTTATCAAAGCCGCCATCGATCACCACGTCTTGCGCCGTGCCGCGAGAATAAGGATATGGCGGACTCATCTGGCAGACCGATGTCGTTTGCACCTCCGTGCGCGGTGCTCGTGAGCCAACTGCCTGAGTTGCCGATGGCGCTGGGATGAGCAGCAGCGCTAATGCCACGAGCACGAGGCAATATCGATAGTGGATGCGGGAGATTCTCATAGTGTCCTCACGTCAATTCAGAAAACCGTTTGTGCTATCCGTCGTTGCCGCCACTTTTCGGGGATCTGTTTCGGTACACCTCCTACCGAGCGTGATGTTGATGTGGTGCTGACGTGATCGAGGCAGCCAGGAGCACAGCGCTGCGTCTTGGCGAGCTCCAATCACGATGGCGTTGGGAGCCTGCGTGATTGTTGTTGTACCTTGCCCGTTTCCTACGGCATAGAAACTGGTACGCAGCTATTAAAGCGCACCATTGCCGACGATGGAAGCCTTGAAGCAATACAAAAACCCATACAAAAGGCATACACAGCGGCGATGCTACGTCATCCTGGTAGTTGCAGGAGCTCAGGAGCGCAGGGATGAACGACCATGGATCATTCGGCAGTTGGCTGAAACAGCAGCGTAAAACAGCAGGGTTGACTCAGGGCGAGCTTGCACGGCGCATCGGCTGCGCGCTCATAACGATCCAGAAGATCGAGGCAGGCGAGCGTCGGCCCTCGGTACAGATCGCCCAACGGCTCGCCGAGCGGCTGGAGATCGCGCCGGACGAGCGCCCGGCCTTTCTGGCGTGGGCGCGCAGGGAACCGCCCGCCGATCACCGAGCGCAGCCTGCCGAGAGCAATCGCCAGGCTCCCTGGCAGCATGGCTACTGTGCCAGGAACAACCTGCCCATGCCGCTCACGCCGCTGATTGGTCGCGAGCGCGAGGTCGCGGCGGTGCGCATACTCCTGCTGCGCGACAGTGTGCGCCTCGTCACGCTCTCCGGCGCTCCCGGCATCGGCAAAACCCGTCTGGGTATCCAGGTGGCATCCGAGCTGCTCGGCGCCTTTGGCGATGGCGTCTTCTTCGTCGCACTGGCTACCATCTTCGATCCGGCGCTCGTTGCCGCTACGATCGCCCAGACGTTGAACATCCGCGAGGATGGGAAAGGTTCGTCCTGGGACGTCCTCAGGGATGCGCTGCGCAACAAGCACATGCTGCTGGTGCTGGATAACTTCGAGCAGGTGCTTTCGGCAGCGCCGCCGCTGGTCGAGCTGCTGGTGAGCTGTCCGCGTCTCAAGCTCCTGATTACCAGTCGCGCGGTGCTGCATCTCTCCGGCGAGCATGAGTTTATCGTGCCCCCGCTGGCGCTGCCCGATCCTGGCCGCCTGCCACCTGTCGCAGCGCTCGCGCGGTATGCTGCCGTAGACCTCTTCGTCCAGCGCACGCAGGCGCTCAGGCCCGACTTCACGCTCACCGAGGCGAACGCGCCCGCCGTGGCGGAGATCTGCGTGCGCCTGGATGGGCTGCCTCTGGCGATCGAGCTGGCGGCGGCGCGCAGTAAGCTGTTCGCGCCTCAGGCGCTCCTCACACGGCTGACGAGTCGGCTTAAGCTGCTGACCGGCGGCGCGCACGATCTGCCCGCCCGGCAGCAAACGCTGCGGAGCACGATCGACTGGAGCTATGACCTGCTGGATGAATCCGAGCAAGCGCTGTTTCGGCAGCTCGGTATCTTCGTGGGCGGCTGCACGCTTGACGCGGTAGGCGCAATCTGCGGAAGCCAGCGGCTCGACAGAGCGCAAGGAGGACACCTGCTCGATCCGCCCTCCTCGCTCCTCTCATCCCAGGTTTTGGACAGGCTGACCTCGCTGGTGGATCGGAGCCTGCTGAGACAGGCTGAGGGCGTGGCCGGAGAGCCGCGCTTCTTCATGCTGGAGACGAGCCGTGAGTATGCTCTTGATCGGCTGGCGGCGCACGGCGAGACGGACGACCTTCGTCAACAGCATGCCCGCTTCTTCCTGGCGTTAGCAGAGCATGTCGAGCTGAGGCTCCACGGCTCAGATCAGGTTCTGCTGCTTGACCGATTGGAGCAGGATCACGACAACATGCGGACGGCGCTGGTCTGGCTGCTGGAGAGCAGGCACATGGAAGCAGGGCTGCGCCTGGCGGGAGCGCTCGGAAGGTTCTGGTCGGTGCGCGGCTACGTGACTGAGGGGCGCGGATGGCTGGAGAAACTCCTTGCCGAGACATCGGAGCAAACGCTGGTGCGAGCAAAGGCGCTTCATTGGGCGGGCGTGCTTGCTTCCCGCCAGGTAGACTATGCCGCAGCCCAAACACACTACGCCCGGAGTCTGGCGCTCTATCGCCAGCACTGCAACAGACAGGGTATCGCCGCAGTGCTGACCGGCCTGGGCGAGCTTGCGCACGGGCAGGGAGACTATCGTGCCGCGCGTCAGTGCTTTGAAGAAAGTCTGGCTCTGTGCCGCGAGCTGGACGATACCTGGGGCGTTACCCGCGCGCTGAGCGGCCTGGGCGCGATCTCGCGCGACACAGGCGACAACGTAACCGCGCGCGCGCTTTTTGAAGAAAGCCTGGCCCTGTGCCGCGCGCTGGACGATACCTGGGGCATTGCCCGGCTGCTGTACCGGCTTGGGAGCGCGGCCTACTATCTCGGCGACCACGCGCTGGAGTATGCGTGCTACCAGGAGAGCCTCGGCATATGGCAGGCGCTGGGCGACAAATCGGGAATGGCTGCGTCGCTGCACAACCTGGGACGTGTGGCCTTGAACGAAGGAGACTACGTCGCAGGACATGCCCGCCTCACCGAGAGCCTGGCGCTGTACCAGGAGCTGGGCGACAAAAAGGGCATTGCGGTAGCACTAACCAACCTGGGCGAGCTGGCGCGGAGTCTTGGCAACGACGCGCAGGCCGCAGCCTACTATGAAGAGGGCCTGGCCTTGTACCGTGAGATGGCCGACAAATGGCGCATCGCCATCTCGCTGCACAATCTCGGACATGTCGCGCATCACCAGGACGACCATCGTCGTGCAGCCACGCTGTTCCATGAGAGCCTGGCGGTCTATCGGACCCTGGAGAACCGGGTTGGAATTGCGATGTGCCTTGCCGGTCTGGCAGGCGTGGCCGGGACACGCGGCCAGCCGGAGCGGGCAGCGCGGTTGTTCGGAGCGGCAGAGGAAATGCTGAACGCCAGTGGTGAAAGCATGTATATCAGCGATCGCATCGAATATGAGCGCAATAAGGCCACGATACGCGATCAGCTTGGCAGCGTGATCTTTGAAAGCCTGTGCTCGCAAGGACGTACGATGCCGCTGGCGGATCTTATCGCCGAGGCGCTACGTATTGAAGACTGAACGCGATGATTGATCCAGCGTGTAGCCGACTCTATGGAAGTCTTCTGGGCATCAGATAAGAGTTCAATCGTATCCTAGCCACTATTCCTATAGACATCGGCAACTGGTCATGCAATAATACGGCGTGCCGGTTTCCCAAACACCACGCCACTCATTCGCGCAACCTTTCCTCAATTGGCTCGTGTGAGGCTAGCGTGGCGCTATCCTGAGCCTGCCGCATTTTGCAGCCGCCTCACGGTGGATCTAAGAGCTTTGATAACACGCTACCAGCGACCACGGTCGCCGGAATACTTTTGATGAAATCACTGGGTTCTGTATGACTGATACCAGCCAGGCCACGGAACAACTGCGCAACGAGGTTCTACACCTCCGCCACCGCGTGACGCAGCTCGAGGCACAAGTCATCCAGGTTGGGCAAGCCCCAGGTACGCTGCCGCACTTGGAGGAACCATTTGCTGCGCTCTTTCGCGCAAGTCCAGTTGCCGTGGTTATCTCCGCGTTAGCGGATGGACGATATGTTGACGTCAATGAGTATTTTGCGCGGATTACCGGATACGAGCGGGAGGAGGTCATTGGCCGAACAGCGCTTGAATTGGGCGTATGGGATAACCCCGAAGATCGCAACCGCATCGGGCGTATGTTGCTTGAGCAGCCCGTGATTCGCGACATCGAGCTTACGTTTCGCACCAGGCAGCAGGAGCGTCGTATTGTTATCGCCTCGCTTGCGCTGATCGATTATGAGGGATACCCGTGCGTGCTGACGATGTGCCATGATATTACCGAGCGGCGACTTGCGGCGATTGAGCGCGAACGGCTCCTGCACGAGGCTCAGGCGGCTATTCGCATTCGTGACGACTTTTTGGCAATAGCCGCGCACGAGCTGAAAACACCGCTCACAACCCTACAGCTTCACATCCAAAGCCTGCAACGAGTTGCCCAAAAAGGTGACAACGCGACTGATATGCTCATCGAGCGACTTATGAGCAAGCTCGACGTAACCAATCAGCAGCTAGGCCGATTGACACACCTGGTTGACGAGCTGCTGGATGTTACACAGATTCGGGAAGGGCAGATGCCCCTGCATTTGGAGGCACTCGACCTCGGTCAGATCGCCAGGACGATTGTTGCGCGCTTTGAGGAGCAGTTCATGCAGGCGAACTGTCGTGTGACGCTGGACGTTGCTCCTTCACAGATGATCGAGGCGGACCAGTCGGGCATCGATCGCATCATCACCAACCTCCTATCCAATGCGGTTAAGTACGGGCGTGGACAGCCCATCGAGCTGCGTGTAACGGGCGATGCCACGTCAGTGTGCTTGATCGTGCGGGATTACGGGATCGGGATCGCCGTGGCAGATCACCAGCGGATCTTTGAGCGATTTGAGCGGGCGGTCCCAAATAATGATTATGGAGGCCTTGGGCTGGGCCTGTATGTGGTACAGCAGCTTGTGACGGCGCTCCACGGCGCGATCTACGTAGAGAGCGAGCCCGGCAGCGGCGCCACATTTATAGTAACCTTTCCCCGTCATGTACACTGAGGATGGTCGCGCCAGACCAGATGAGCATGCTGTACGTATGAGGCATCGAGGCTATACTGCTCACGACGAAACACGAGGTATGTATGGCCGCATCAGCATACGATCTTGTTGCAAGCTGCTTCGCTGCAATCGAGTCGAAGGATCTCGCTGCTGTATTGAGCTACTTTGCCGATGATGCTGTGCTGATCGATCCGCATTATCCTAACCCGCATATGGTTGGCAAGCCAGCGATTGCAGAAGGATTAGCGTGGGCATTCGCAACCCTGGAGCGCTTGAACTTCAGGATTGTCAACTTTTTTGCGGCGGAAGACGGACACAGTATCGCGATCGAAACAGCAACGGCTCATATGCTGCCCGGTGGCAGATCCGTGCGGTTGACCCAAATATTCGTTATTGTCATTCGCGACGGTCTTGTCGTTCGCCTGCAAGCGTATACTCCTTACGGACCTAACGGCCTTGCCGCTTTGCTCTTAGGGCTGATGCGATTATGGAGGAGGCTCACGAGAAGCAGGCGGTCGCCCCCGAAATCGGTCGAACCTTAACCGTTTCCCTCGCTCTCACCGAGACAGCCTCATCGCGAACCAAGAACAACGAAACCGGGTACTCTGCCCGGAGGGTACCCGGTTCTTTGTTTATCTGTTCTCGCAGAAATAGGAGCAGCGTTTACTCCGCTCTTCTCGGTCGATACTGCAACGCCTCGGCCAGATGCGCCGGGCTAATCTGCTCCGCATCCGCCAGATCCGCGATCGTCCGTGCCAGCTTCAGCACGCGATGATAGGCCCGCGCCGAGAGCTGAAGCTGGCGCATCGCCGCACGCATCAGGCTTTGCCCCGCGCTGTCCAGCCCGCACCACTGCCGGATCTCCGCCGCGCCCATGTCGGCGTTCGTTAGCAGCTTCGTGCCGGATGCTCCTTGGGCGAAGCGGCGGCTCTGCCGCTCACGCGCCGCCGCCACCCGCTCCCGAATCGGCGCGGATGGCTCGCCCAGCCGATCCGAGGTCAGCTTGTCGTAGTTGACCCGTGGCACGTCGACATGTATGTCGATGCGGTCGAGCAGCGGCCCTGAGATGCGCTTGCTGTAGCGCGTCACCGCCGACGGCGGGCAGACGCACTGCCGCTCGGTATCGCCGTAGTAGCCGCAGGGGCAGGGGTTTTGAGCCGCGACGAGTGTAAAATTCGCCGGGAAGGTCAGCGTGCCCGATGCGCGGCTGATCGTGATCACCCGATCCTCAAGCGGCTGGCGCAAGACTTCAAGCACCGCCGTCGGAAACTCCGGTAGCTCGTCCAGAAAGAGCACGCCGCGATGCGCCAGCGAGATCTCGCCCGGACGAGGCATCCGCCCACCGCCGACCAGACCCGCGTGCGATGTGGTGTGATGCGGCGCGCGAAATGGCCGCTGGCGAATCAGGGGCGTGCCCGGCGGCAGCTTCCCGCTGACCGAGTAGACCTTGGTCACTTCCAGCGCCTCGTCTGCGCTCATCGGCGGCAGAATCGACGGCAGCGCCCGCGCCATCAGCGTCTTGCCGGAGCCGGGACTACCGTTCATCAGCAAATTGTGGCCGCCGCTCGCCGCCACCTCCAGCGCCCGCCGCACATGCTCCTGCCCGCGAATCTCGCGAAAATCGACCGGATAGCTCGACTCCTCGGTGTGCGCCGACGCATGCATCGTAAAGGGCGGAATATAGCGATCACCGTTGAGATGCGCCGCCACCTGCGCCAGCGAGCGAACCGGAATGATCGTCATGCCGTCCACCAGCGCCGCCTCAGGCGCGTCCTCGAACGGCACATACGCCGTCAGCAGGCCCTCGCGCTGCGCGATGCTGACCATCGGCAGGATGCCCTCGGTGTGCCGGATCGTCCCGTCAAGCGATAGCTCGCCGATAAAGATCGAGCGCGACACATCCGCCGCGATCTGCCCCGACGCCAGCAGCAGGCCCACGCCGATCGGCAGATCGTAGGCCGGACCCGCTTTACGCAGATCGGCGGGCGCGAGATTCACCGTGATCCGCTCCATCGGAAAGGTCGCCCCCGAATTGCGGATCGCCGATCGCACCCGCTCCTTGGACTCCTGCACGGCGGTGTCGGGCAGCCCGACGAGATTCAATGCCGGTAGGCCACGCGCAATATCAACTTCCACCTCAACCAGCGCGCCTTCAAGGCCGATCACGGCGCAGCTAAAGACCTTGGATAGCATGTATACTCCTGGGACAAGACAACACAGGGGGGCGTAGATATAGCGATTATAGAGCAGATCGGCCCGAAAGACTCTACTCAATTGATCTCGTGTCGGACGAATGGCAGCGTTACAGCCCTCCGAAGATCCGTACAGGGAAGCGCATCGAAGGTCAGCGCTGCCTGCACTTGCCAGTTGCCAGCCATCTTGTTAACATGCAGCCGCCCACCACTCCTTTGTAGCGAGGCATCATGCAGCTAGACCACATCTACCACGGCGACTGTCGCGACGTACTGGCGACGCTTCCGGACAAGAGCGTCGATCTCATCTTTGCCGATCCGCCCTACAACCTGCAATTGCAGCAGGAGCTATGGCGGCCCAATCAGACCAAAGTCGACGCCGTCGATGATGCCTGGGACCAGTTTTCGAGCTTTGCCGCCTACGACGAGTTTACCCGCGAGTGGTTGACCGCATGCCGCCGCGTGCTCAAAGACACCGGCACGATCTGGGTGATCGGCAGCTATCACAACATCTACCGCGTGGGCAGCATTCTGCAAGACCTGGGGTTTTGGTTTCTGAACGATGTGGTTTGGTTAAAATTTAATCCTATGCCCAACTTCCGAGGCGTGCGCTTTACCAACGCTCATGAGACGCTGCTATGGTGCAAAAAATCGCAGGATCAGAAGCGCTACACCTTCAACTACCAGGCGATGAAGCAGTTCAACGACGAGAAGCAGATGCGCAGCGATTGGCAGATCCCGATCTGTACCGGCGCTGAGCGCATTAAAGTCGACGGCGTCAAAGCGCATACCACACAGAAGCCGGAGGCCCTGCTCTACCGTGTGATCCTTGCCAGCTCCAACCCAGGCGATGTCGTGCTCGATCCGTTTTTCGGCACCGGCACCACGGGAGCGGTCGCCAAAAGGCTCAACCGCCATTTCATCGGCATCGAGCGAGAGGCGCGCTATATCGCGGTAGCGCGCGAGCGGATTGCCGCCGTGCAGCCAGCGACCAGCGATGCCGAGGTCTATGGTCAGTATGCCACCAGCCGCAGCGCGCCGCGCCTGCCATTTTCAGCGCTGCTCGCGTGCGGCCTCTTGCAGCCTGGGCAGATGCTCTACTTCGATCGCAGGAGCGATCTCATGGCGACGATCCTCGCCGATGGCACGCTGCGAGCAGCCGACGGCACCAGAGGCTCGATCCATAAGCTCGGCGCGCACCTGGCTCAGGCTATAGCCTGCAACGGCTGGACCCACTGGTACTATCAGGACCAGACCGGCGCGTACATCGCGATCGACGTGCTGCGCGAGCAACTGCGACAGCGCTACCAGCAGCCGGACCCGACCGACAGGGCGTAGGCGGTGTCACGCGCTATGCACCCAGCGCCCGCGATTTAGCTGCTCGCGACGCAGCAAAAACAGCAGCGCATAGGCATAGGCATGCTCTGCGGTCGCGCCGTCGAAGGCGTACTCCTGATCGAGGTGACTGATCGTACAGCGATAGCCGACCGGATTCCACATCAGCATCACCATTGGATTATCGCCGCCGAGCCGAAGCTGAATCGCCTCGCGAAGCTGCTCCTCAGACGGCAGCCAGATCACATCGGCCAGCAGCACATTGTCGAGCGCCCACTCGGCGGTGCCATGAAACATCACCGTGTACTCGCCGTTGACCGGCTGCACCAGGATCGTGAGATCGTTGAGCGTAAACACCTCGTCGGCAAGCTCTCCACCTGGGACCATAAAGTTATCGCGCTTGGCCGGGTGCCAATCCAGCCCGGCCTCTTTCAGTTGCAGCGCAAGCTGAGGATCGATCATGCCTCCTCCTCCCTGTAGCTCGCTTGCGACTCATCGCCGTCGCACGTAGTTACAGCGTATACCCAAAAAACAAGCTCCCTCGACAAGCGAGAGAGCTAGCTACAACGACGTTCGATCTATGGTACGCTTTAGCGCTTGGTGTAAGTCGGAGCCTTACGAGCGCGACGCAGACCCGGCTTCTTGCGCTCTTTCATGCGCGGATCGCGCGTCAAGAATCCGGCCTTCTTCAGCACCGGGCGTAGCGTCTCGTCGGCATCCAGCAGCGCCCGCGCGATACCGTGACGCACCGCCTGGGCCTGGCCGCTATCGCCGCCGCCGCGCACCTTCACCAGCACATTGAAGGAGCCCTGGTTGTTGGTCAGCACCAGCGGGCTCTGGATCGTGTGATGCAAAAACTCGCGCGCGCCGAAGAACTCCTGGGCAGAGCGGCCATTGACCACAAACTCGCCCGTCCCTGGGAAGAGTCGCACGCGAGCAACCGCAGTTTTGCGGCGGCCAGTCCCCTGATAATAGCGTTTCTGTTCAGCCATGTTCCGCTCCATTACTTAGCATTCTTGGGGTTCGGAATAACGTAGAGCTTGGGCTGCTGCGCTGTATGCGGATGGCGCGGCCCTGCGTACACATGCAGCTTCTTCAGCAGCTTGCGGCCCAGGCGATTTTTCGGCAGCATGCCCTTGACCGCAAACCGAATAATCCGGTCTGGGTGCCGCTGGCTCATAACACGATAGGTCGTCTCTTTCAAGCCGCCGGGATAGCCTGAGTAGCTATAGTACATCTTTTGTTCCGGCTTCTTGCCCGTCACTTCAATCTTCTCAGCATTCACCACCACCACAAAATCGCCGTTATCCATGTGTGGCGTGAATGTTGGCTTATGTTTACCGCGCAGGAGCGTGGCGATCTGCGTCGCGAGACGGCCCAGGATCAGACCCTCTGCGTCGATGAGGTACCACTCACGCTGGATCTCGGAAGCTTTAGGGCTCCAAGTGCGATAGGTTTGCGCTTTCGTTGCCATTATTACTCTCCAAATAGCCCGACATCGGTCGTGCCTGCCGGTCGTTTACCCATGTGTTCCGGGTACGTTACCGACATCAGATATAATCCATGTGGTGGCGCAGTTGGTCCTGCCTGTGCCCGATCGCGGCTTTCAAGAATCCGCGCCACCTCCTCGGCGGCGAGCTTACCTCGTCCAACCAGGAGCAGTGTTCCAACGATCGTCCGCACCATATGCCGCAAAAAACCACTGGCTGCCAGATCGATCGCGATCATCCGCATGCCGTTGTGGCGTTGCTCACCGCATCGAGCGACAAAACACTCGCGTACCGTCGGTCCTTCGGGCGTGCTGCCGAACGCGGCGAAATCATGCACGCCTTCCAGCACCTTCACCGCCTGTCCCATGGCTTCGACATCGAGCGCATCGTCGATATGCACTGCCTGGTGCCGCAGCAGCGGTGATCGCCAGCGCTCCAGCAGCAGCAGATAGCGATAATCGCGCCGTACCGCGCTGTAGCGCGCGTGGAAATCGTGGGGTACGTCCCACGCCTGCCGTACGCTGATGTCGTCCGGCAGCAGCGCGTTCAGCGCCCGCTGCACGGTTGGCACATCATGCCGTGTCGGCGTTCGCGCGTTGGCAACCTGTCCCAGCGCATGAACACCGGCATCGGTTCGGCCCGCGAAATGCCACCGGATCGTCTCGCCCGTCAGCCTGTGCCAGGCCGCTTCGAGCTCGCCCTGCACGGTCCGTCCATTGGCCTGAAACTGGGAACCGACCAGCCGCGTGCCATCGTATTCCAGTTGCAGAGCAATGTTTCGCATGAGAGCTACAGACGCCAGGCGGCTACAGTCGTGCAGCGCCAGCCGCCCGCATTGTCGTTACACCAGCTCGATCACCGACATCTCAGCGGCGTCACCTTTGCGCTGACCAATCTTGATAATGCGCGTGTAGCCGCCGGGCCGATCGGCGTAGTCGGGCGCAACTTCCAGCAGCCGCTGCACGGCCTGCTTGTTGTTGCCCAGCTCCATCAGGCCACGTCGAAAGACCTCGGAGCGACGATGGCGCAGCATATCGCGCTCCGCCTCAGGAGCCGCCTCGATCTGCTGCGTCGTCGGCACGTGGCGCGCCATCGTGATCAGCTTCTCGATTTCGGGCCGAATCGCCTGAGCTTTCGCGTGGGTCGTTGTAATCTTCCGGTGCTCAAGAATCGCCGACATCAGAGCGCGGTACAGATGCTTGCGCTCTTTCGAGGTGCGATTTAGCTTTTTACCAGCGACGCGATGCCGCATCGGGTAGCCTCCTCTTTCGTGTTGTAGCTAGCCTGCTGCCTGCGACGCATCGCCGTTGCTGCTCGGCAGATAGCCATGCTCAACCAGCTTTTCCTTGATCTCGTCGATCGACTTCGAGCCAAGGTTACGCACAGATAACAGATCTTTCTCGTCCATCTGCAAAAGCTGCCCGATCTTCGTAATATCGGCGCGCTTCAGACAGTTATAGGTACGTGTCGTCAGTTCAAGCTCTTCGATCGGCGTGTCGTACACCTCAGGCGTGATGCCTTCTATGCCGTTGCCCGCCGCTGCCACCTCAGTCGACTGTTCGGGTCGGCTGAAGCTGGCGATCTTCTGGCTGTACTCGCTCAACACCTGCGCGGCATGGCTTAGCGCATCGCCCGGCTTGATCGTGCCGTCGGTCCAGATCTCAAGGATCAGGCGATCGTAGTCCGTCACGCCGCCGATACGGGTATTCTCAACCACATAGTTGACCCGCGGAATCGGCGTGAAGATCGCGTCGACCGGAATCTCGCCAATCGGCACCGGATCACGGTTTTCGACCGGCAGATAGCCGCGATGGCGCTCGACTGTCATCTCCATGTCCAGGCGTGCGTCGTCGTCGTCCAGGGTGGCGATGTAGTGATCGGGATTGACGACTTCGACGTTGCTCGGCGCGTCAATGTCGCGGGCACGGACCTCGCCGCGTCCATACTTCGACAGATGGATCTTGACGGGACGCTCCGCATACGAGCGCAGACGAATGCCCTTGATATTCAGCACCAGCTCGGTCACGTCCTCTCGAACGCCCGGAATAGTACTAAACTCGTGGTACACGCCATCGATCTTGATTTTGGTAATCGCCGAGCCTGGGATCGACGACAGTAGGACGCGACGCAGCGCGTTGCCTACCGTATGGCCGTACCCCGGTTCGAGCGGCTCGATGCGAAACCGTGCATAATTTTCAGCCGCGCGCTCTGCTTCAATTTTTGGCAACGCCAGATCTAGCATTTGCCTTCCTCCATCAAACCCGGTTCAAAGTTCAAAGCTCCGAGCTCAAAAACACCCTGAGCGTTGAACCTTGAACCTGCAACACCGAACTCATACTTAGCGGCTGTAGAACTCGACGATCAACTGCTCGTTGATCGACAGATCCAGCTCAGCGCGCTCAGGCAGACGCAGCACGCGACCGCCCAGGCTTGCCGGATCGAGCGAGAGCCATTCCGGCACCGCTTTCTTGCGCAGAATACCGCTGGCATCGAGATCTTTGAAATAGGTTCGCCCACGGCGATTTTCGCGCACGGCAACCTCGTCGCCCGCGCCGACCACAAACGACGGAATGTTTGTCTTGCGGCCATTGACCTGGAAGTGACCGTGCCGCACCAGCTGACGCGCCTGCTTGCGCGAGTCGGCGAAGCCCAGGCGATAGACCACGTTGTCGAGGCGGCGCTCCATCAACTGGAGCAGCGTCGCGCCCGTCTGGCCGCGCGTGCGAGCGGCAATGCCGTAGTAGCGGCGGAACTGCTTTTCCAGCACGCCGTAGATGCGGCGCACTTTCTGCTTCTCGCGCTGACGCACGCCGTAGTCGGAAACCTGGCGGCGGCGGAAGGAAGAGCCGTGCTGGCCTGGAGGAGTATTACGTCGCTCGATAGCGCACTTGGGCGACAGGCAGCGCTCGCCCTTCAACATCAACTTAACGCCTTCCCGTCGGCACAGCTTGCAGACAGGACCTCTGTATCGTGCCATTCCTTTGTTCCTCTGTAGATAGTACAGGGCAGTTTACACGCCGACGGCGCTTCATCCTGCACACGCTTTCCGATCGCGGACGCGGCCTCAGCTCCACGCGCCACGCCCGCCGATCTTCGTTAAACGCGGCGTCGCTTTGGTGGACGACAACCATTGTGCGGGATCGGCGTGACATCGGTGATCGCCAGCACCGTCAGCCCTGCCGACTGGAGCGAGCGAATCGCCGACTCGCGGCCCGATCCCGGACCTTTGACGAACACCTCAACCTGGCGCATGCCGTTGTCCATCGCCTTGCGCGCGGCATTCTCAGCCGTCACCTGCGCGGCGTAGGGCGTGCTCTTGCGCGAGCCACGGAAGCCATGCATGCCCGCGCTGGACCACGAAACCACGTTGCCCTGCGGATCGGTGATCGTCACAATAATATTGTTAAACGTCGCCTGAATATAGGCGTTGCCCCTCGGAACATTCTTGCGTTCACGGCGGCGTCCACGCTGCGGGCGGCGAGCCACCCCCGTCTGCTGCTTTGCCATGCGTACTCCCTATGCCCAAATCGGGCAAATTCGCAATTCACAATTCACAAATCTCGTCGCAGCCCTGAGATCGAGAACATAGAACAAAGAACATAGAACAGCCATCTTTTCTATTGTTCTTTGTTCCCAGCTCTGCATTCCGGTTTGGGCGCTCCACTTGTGGATTGGGAACTGAGAACTGCGATATACCACTACTTCTTGGTTGCTTTCTTCTTGATCCCGATCGGCGAGCCCTTCTTACCGCGCCGCGTGCGAGCGTTCGTCTTGGTGCGCTGGCCGCGCGTCGGCAGGCCACGGCGGTGGCGCAGGCCACGGTAGCAGCCGATGTCCATCAGCCGCTTGATGTTGAGCTGCACCTCACGGCGCAAGTCGCCTTCGGTCTTGTGCTCCCGATCGATCACCTCACGAATGCGGTTAACCTGCTCTTCCGTCAGATCGCGCACGCGCGTCCCGCCTGCAATGTTGAGTCGCCCGAGAATTTTCTGGCTGGTCGTCAGACCAATGCCATAAATATACGTCAGCGCGATCTCAATCGTTTTGTTGCGGGGAATATCAACCCCACTGATACGAGCCATGTGTCCTCCATCGCGTAGTCGCTGAAACTACGGAACCTCTAACCCTGCCGCTGCTTGTGCTTGGGATTTTTTGCACAGATGATGCGCACAATCCCGCGCCGCTTGATGACTTTGCAGTACTCGCAGCGCCGCTTCACGGATGCACGAACTTGCATTTTCGACCTCCCCAACAAACACACACAGACCCCCCGCCCCTTCCTGAACAGGTTAGGAGCGACGAGCCTTGGACCCTGTTACCGAACTCTACCTGTAGCGATACGTTATGCGTCCACGAGTTGGGTCATACAGCGAAAGCTCGACCACCACCCGATCGCCTTTCGAGATACGAATATAGTTCATCCGCATCCGCCCGGAGATACTTGCCAGAATCGGCTGCTCAATGTTATCGAGCTGAACCCGAAACATGGCATTGGGCAGCGGCTCGATCACCGTACCTTCGACTTCAAGCACATCCTTTTTTGCTTTGTTCGACTGTGGCATACAATCCTAAACTGTTAATCGACCCGCTGTGTCAAAATGTCTGGCTCACCATCCGGCGTTATCGCTATGGTATGCTCAAAATGCGCAGATAGTGTACCATCTTTTGTCACAACTGTCCAACCATCATCCAGCTCGACGATCTCGTACGAGCCTTCGGCAATCATCGGCTCGATCGCCATCGTCATGCCGGGCCGCAGGATCAGCCCGGTTCCCGGCTTGCCAAAGTTGGGAATGTTCGGATCTTCGTGTAAGCGCCGCCCGACGCCGTGGCTACACAGCGCCCGAATCACGCCGTAGCCGTAGCTCTCCGCATGCTGCTGAATCGCCCAGCCCAGATCGCCGAGCCGCTGACCGGCCCGCGCTTGCCCTAGCGCCGCCCACAAACATTGCTCCGTAACATCCAGTAGCGCCTGCGCGTTTGGTGCGACCGTCCCTACCGCATAGCTCCACGCCGAGTCGCCGACGTAGCCGTCCAGCACCGCGCCGATGTCCACGCTGATGATGTCGCCTTCGTCAAGCGCGCGCGGCCCTGGAATCCCATGCACGACGACCTCATTGACTGAGGCGCAGATCGAGCCGGGGAAGGGCGGCGCGCCCGCCATCCGGTAGCCCAGGAACGGCGAGCGGCCTCCGTTTCGCTCCAGGTGGTTATAGACCAGCGTATCAAGCTCTTTCGTCGTCACGCCGGGCTTGATCGCTTCGCGAACCAGCGCATGACACTCGGCGACGAGCCGCCCGGCTCGCCGCATCTTTTCCAGCTCTTTGCGCGACTTCAGCACGATCGGCATTGGCGCTAGTGCTCCTGCCCGTTCTTAATACCCAGCTCATGCACCAGCCGCATGGTGACATCGTGAATATCGCCCAGGCCATCCACTTCATGCAGCAGACCCATCGAGCGATAGTGATCGATCAGCGGCATTGTCTGCTGAAAATACACATCCAGCCGGTGGCGGGCGGTTTCCATGTTATCGTCGGAGCGGGTGTACAGATCGCCGTCGCAGAGATCGCAGACGCCCTCTTCCCTTGGCGGAGAGTAGTAGATATTGTACGGCGTTTGGCAGCTGCGGCAGGTCTGCCGCCCGACGATCCGCTTCAACAGCACATCGCGCGGCGCGTTCAGAAAGATCACCGCGTCGATCGTCTGGTCGTGCTCTTCGAGCGCCTTCGCCAGCGCGTCGGCCTGCTCTTTGGTCCGTGGAAAGCCGTCAAAGATCACGCCCTGGCGGCAATCCTCCTGAAACACGCGGTCCAGGATCATGCCGATCACCACATCGTCCGGCACGAGTTCGCCGCGATCGACATAGGATCGCGCCAGCAGGCCCATCTCCGTCTCATCGCGCATGTGCTGGCGAAACAGCTCACCGCTGGCGATATGTTTCAACTGTGTTTTTTCTTCCAGTACCGCCGCTTGGGTACCTTTGCCTGCACCGGGCGGGCCGACGAGAATCACGTTCATGGTGCACTACTCCATCTGCTCATCGCTGAACCGCGATAGCAACATTGCCATCCTGGCATGAGCGCTAGCTGCTCAGGTACCCTTCGTAATTGCGCATCATCAACTGCGCTTCCAGCTGTCGCATCGTATCGACGGCCACACCGACCACAATCAGGAGCGCGGTTGAGCTGACACCGACATTGGCAACGCCGGTCAGCCCCGCCGTAAGATAGGGCAGCACCGCGACGGCACCCAGGAAGATCGCGCCCGCCAGGGTAATCCGATTCAGCACGCGCCCTAGATAGACCTCGGTGGCCTTGCCGGGACGAATGCCGGGGATAAAGCCGCCGTTATTCTTGAGCGACTCGGGCAAGTTCTGCTGCGCGAACAGCACGACGGTGTAGAAGTAGGTAAATCCGACCACCATCAAGAAGAGCAAGATCGAGTAAACGATACTGCTGGTGGCTGCCTGCGGGCTGAGCGTATTCATGATCCCACAGGCAATCGTATCGCCGAACGTGTATTCCTCAGGCTTAAGACTAAGGTTACAGAAATACGAGGCGACCGTGCCGGGGAACAGCAGCAGCGACTGGGCGAAGATCAGCGGGATCATCCCGGCCATGTTGACCTTCATCGGAATATGCGTGCGCTGACCGCCGTACACCTTATTGCCGCGCACACGCCGCTGATACTCGACCGGAATACGTCGCACGCCCTCTTGCACGACCACAATCAAGAAGATCGTCAGCAACGTGATCAGCAGGAACGCGACAAAGCCGAAGATATTGTTTCCAACCGCGCCACCCTGGATGAACTGGTACACATATCCATACAGGTTCGCAACGATTCCGCCGAAGATCAGCATCGAGATACCGTTGCCGATCCCCTTCTCGTCGATCAGCTCGCCCATCCAGATCAGCAGCATCGTGCCCGCCGTCATCGTCAGGATGATCGTGAAGGTCGGCAGGAAGTTTTGGGTGATGCTGAAGTCGAAGCCTTGCTCGAACAAGCCGCCGCCGCCCTGGCTGCCGCGCGCGATCGTCAATGTCTGACCGTACGCCTGGAGCAGCGCCAGCGGCACCGTCAGGTAGTAGCTCAACCGCTGAATCCTGTTGCGGCCTGCCTCGCCCTCCTTGGCCCATTCTTCCAACGCGGGGATGAGCGGCTGCAAAAGCTGTACGATAATCGATGCCGTAATGTAGGGATACACACCCATCGCGGCAACCGAAAAGTTTTGTAGCGCGCCGCCCGAAAAAAGGTTAAGAATGCCGAGCAGCGCATTGTCGTTGAGCAACTGCTGGATGCCTTCCGAGTTCGTGTACGGAACCGGAACGTGCGCGATCACGCGGTAGATCGCCAGTATCCCCAGCGTGAATAGGATTTTGGCTCGCAGATCGGCGATCTGCCATGATCTTCGAACAGCCTGTAGCATTGTGGTTGCAACTCCTGGAGGTCGAATAATTACCTTGAATTATACAAGAGGGAGGGCGAAGTCCCTCCCTCTCACTGACGGTAGTGTAACACAAAACATAGGGCTGAGCACCCAAAGGGGCGTGATTCGCTCACGCCCCTCTGTGCTACAGATTTAGAACCGTCCTCGGCGCGGTAAGCGCTTGACAACCGGCGCTCCGAGTTCAGTCACCGTACCCCCAGCCGCCTCGATCTTCTGGCGGGCGCTGGCAGAGAACTTATGCGCCGTGATCTTGAGCGGGCGGGTGACTTCGCCATCGCCCAGGATCTTGATCGGCTTCTTCAAGTTCTTGACCAGCCGCGCCTTCAGCAGCAGATCCGGCGTAATCTCATCGTGCTGCGACTCGGCCAGATCGCCGACGTTGAACACGTTGTACTCGATGCGGTAGCGGTTGAAGAAACCAACGCCGCGCTTGAACGGCATGCGCTTGGTGATCTCGTTCTGACCGCCTTCAAACGCGCGGTGCGGCCCGGCGCCCTCGCGTGCGTTCTGGCCCATCATACCGCGCCCGGAGGTCTTGCCCTTGCCCGAGCCGTGCCCGCGTCCGACGCGCTTGCTTTTATCGTTCGAGCCAGGCGCAGGCTTTAAATCATGCAGTTTCATGAGTTATCGCTCGCTTCCTGTTGCTGGCACGTCGTAGACGCGCGACGCATCGTTGATTTCTTCTACAGTCACCAGATGCCGCACCTTGAAGACCATACCGCGAATCACCGGCGTGTCTTCGTGGATCACACTCTGATTCAGCTTGCGCAGCCCCAACGACCGAACGGTCGCCTTCTGGTCCTCCGCATAGCCAATGGTGCTTTTCTTGTAGGTAATTTTAAGCTGTGCCATTGCTATCTCCAGACATCAACCGCCGTCAGGTATCAGCGCGGTGCTGGCCGCGCTGACCGTAAGCGACGACAGTGTTTATTCGCTACGGCGCGCCCGGCCCATTCGCCGCCGCAATTCTTCCGTCGTCAGGTCGCGGCGTCGCGCTTCTTGCTCAAGCGAGCGCAGTTGTCGGAGCGCCTCAAACGTCGCCTTCACAACATTTACTTTGTTGCTGGAACCAAGCGATTTCGTCAACACATCTTTGACGCCTGCCGCCTCCAACACCGCGCGCACGCCACCGCCCGCGATAACGCCGGTGCCAGGCGCGGCAGGGAACAGCACAACCTGCGCCGTCTTAAATTCACTTCTTACTTCGTGGGGAATGGTGTGCTCTTCCAGCTCCACACGGATCATGTTTTTCTTGGCCGCCTCGACGCCCTTGCGAATCGCTTCGGGCACCTCAGCCGCCTTACCCATGCCAACCCCAACGTTGCCTCTACCGTCACCAACTACCACGAGTGTGCTCAGGTTGAAGCGGCGTCCACCCTTAACCACTTTCGCAACGCGGTTGATCTGGACGACACGCTCCTCAAGCTCCAGGTCTTCGGCGTTAATTCGTGAGTTCGCCACGTTTCCTCCAGAACAGTTCCATGTTATGAGTTCCTAGCTCCAGGCTTCGGGCTGTCATGCTATAGCTAGGAACTAGAAACTCGGAACTTGAAACTAAAATTCCAGTCCAGCCTCGCGGGCTGCATCGGCGAGCGCCTTGATGCGACCGTGATACAGGTAGCCGCCTCGGTCGAAAACCACCTGCTTGATCCCGGCAGCCTGCGCGCGCTCTGCGATCAGCCGCCCAACCAGCTTCGCCTCTTCGACCTTGTTGTTGTCGCTCAGCAGTGACCGCATCGAAGCGTCCACCGTCGAAGCGGCAACCAGTGTGTGCTGACGCACATCGTCGATGACCTGTGCGTAGATATGCATATTGCTGCGGAATACATTCAGGCGTGGGCGCTGTGCCGTTCCGTTGATCTTTGAACGGATGCGGCGCTGGCGCTTGGCCCGCTGTTCCCGCCGATTAATCTGTGCCATATTGCGACATCCTCTCGCATCGGGCAGAGAATATATCCACTGCCATCAAGGATCGGGAAGAACAAAGAACATAGAACAAAGTGATCCATGACGGATCGTGGTTCTTTGCTCCGCTGTTCTCCGTTCTCGTTGTTACTTCTTGCCGCCCTTACCGGTCTTGCCAGCCTTGCCAGCTTTGCGGCGGATCGTCTCGGTCGAGTACTTGATGCCCTTGCCCTTGTAGGGCTCCGGCGGACGCAGACCGCGAATGTTGGCGGCAACCTCGCCGACAAGCTGCTTATCGGCACCTGAGACGATGACGGTGTTACGCTCGCCAACGTTCAGATCGATGCCATCGGGCGCTTCGACAATCACCGGATGCGAAAAGCCCAGCGACATCGTCAGATTCTTGCCGGTCTTGGTGGCGCGGTAGCCAACACCGTTGATCTCCAGCACTTTCTGGAAGCCGGTGCTGACGCCCACCACCATATTGTTCAGCAGCGAGCGGGTCAGGCCGTGCAGCGCTTTGTGGCGCTTCTCCTCGCTTGGGCGCGTCACGTTGATCGTGCCGTCCTCCTGATTGATCTTAATCTCAGGCGGCATCTGCTGGCTCAGCGTGCCCTTCGGGCCTTTCACCGTCACGAAATTATTGTTCGCGACATCTACTGTTACGCCTTTCGGCACAGAGATCGGCTTCTTGCCAATGCGCGACATGGCTCTCTACTCCTTAGGTGATTAGCGGAGCGCGCCCGTTGAAGAGCCGCGCGCCCGCTTTTTCCCCAGATAGGCCGGGCGCTCTAGCGAACGCCCGCAGGATTTACCAGACGTACGCCAGAACTTCACCGCCAACGTTCTGTCGCCATGCCTCGTAGCCGCTCATCACACCCTTGGGCGTCGACAGAATGGTAAGACCCATTCCGCCACGCACGCGGGGAATATCAGCGTGCTTCGAGTAGATCCGCAGACCTGGGCGGCTTACGCGCTTCAGCCCGGTAATCACTGGCTCCCGATCGGCGCTGTACTTCAGCGTGATCACAATATTTTCAAACGCTTTGCCGTCCATTGGCTGTACCGTAAAATCCCTGATAAAGCCTTCCTGCTTCAGGATTTCGGCGATAGCAACCTTCAGCTTCGACTTCGGCATCGTCACGGTAGCATGGCGCTGCATGCATGCGTTGCGGATGCGTGTCAGCATATCGGCAATTGGATCATTAAAACTCACGGTCAAGTCCTCCCCATGGAGCGAACGGTGCTGCACGATTCAATGTCAATATTTCGTACAGCGCTGCTCAATTACCAGCTCGACTTCGTCATGCCCGGAATCAGGCCGCGCAGGGCCATCTCACGAAGGCAAATACGGCAGAGAGCGAACTTTCGATACACTGCACGCGAACGACCACACCGATTGCACCGATTGCGCTGGCGCACGGCGTACTTCGGAGTCTGCTGGGACTTGACGATTAACGCTTTGCGAGCCAAAGTAGATTCCTCCTCACACGGTAGCCGCTCAACCTCGCGGTTGCTAGCTCCGGTGCATTTTAGTCACGGAACGGCATACCCATTTGCTTCAGCAGAGCATAGCCTTCGTTATCGTTTCTCGCAGAAGTCACGATCGCGACTTCCAGGCCACGTAGCTTGTCAACCCTGTCGTAGTCAATTTCGGGAAACACGATCTGCTCGCGCAGGCCGATGCTGTAGTTCCCACGGCCATCGAACGACCGGCGGCTCACGCCACGGAAGTCGCGGATACGCGGCAGCGCGATCGAGATCAGCCGATCCAGGAACTCGTACATCCGATCGCCGCGCAGCGTCACCATTGCGCCGATCGCCTGGCCCTGGCGCAGCTTGAAGTTCGCAATCGACTTGCGCGCGCGGGTGATCACCGGCTTCTGCCCGGCAATCGCGGTCAGGTCGCCGACAGCGGCATCCATCGACTTGGCGTTCTGCAACGCCTCGCCCATGCCGATGTTCAGCACGACCTTCTCGATACGCGGCACTTCCATAATATTCTGGAAGTTGAACTCTTTCATCAGCGCAGGTACGGCTTCCCGCTGATACTTTTCCCTCATTCGTACAGCCATAACACCCTCATTTGCAATCGGCAACCGGTTATTGGTCTTCCCAATCCTGCATTACAGATTACAAATCATCAACTAAGCATTCTTCGGCTGATCAATAGCTGCGTCGCACGCCTTGCAGTAGCGCACCTTGCGGCGGCTGACTTTGCCCTCGCCCTCCAGGATGCGATACCCGGTGCGCGCTGCCTTGCCGCAGCTCGGGCAGACCAGCATCACATTGGAAACATGCAGCGGCGCTTCGACTTCGATGATGCCGCCCCGCTGGCGCGGACCACGCGGCTTCATGTGCTTCTTGACCATGTTTACATTTTCGACGACAACCCGGTCTTTGCTGGGGATCGACCGCGTGATTTTGCCACGGCGGCCCTTATTCTTCCCAGAGATAACCAAGACTTCGTCACCAGTCTTGACGTGCATATCAACCTCTATCTTGGCAGTCAGCTATCTTCATCCGGCACGGTCTGCAACCAGAGCCAGCAGGATAGGATATTGTACCAAAACCTGCGGCGTGCTGCTCCTGCTGCCGGGTGTTACAGCGTTTCGGGCGCGAGCGACACGATCTTCATGAACTGCCGGTCGCGTAGCTCGCGGGCAACTGGCCCGAAGATGCGGGTGCCGCGCGGGTTGCCGTCCTGCCGGATCAAGACCGCCGCGTTATCATCGAAGCGAATATGTGAGCCGTCGGGCCGACCATATTCCTTCGACACGCGCACGATCACGGCCCGCACAACCTCGCCCTTTTTCGCGTTGCCGCCGGGTGCCGCATCCTTGACCGACGCGATGATGATATCCCCGACTGAGCCGGACTTCACCTTCGATCCACCCAGCACGCGAATACACATAATCTCTTTGGCACCGGTGTTGTCGGCCACCTTCAAACGAGTCTGTGGCTGAATCACGCCTGCACCTACCTTCCTTACTCAGCGATCTGATTGTCATCGGACGCAAGCTCAGCCTCGGCGTCCTTGATCGCGATTGGCTGATCTTTGTTACCGATGATCTCGACCACGCGCCAGCGCTTCAGCTTGCTCAGCGGGCGGCTTTCTTCGATCCGCACCGTGTCGCCGATCTGGCAGCGATTCTCTTCGTCGTGGGCGTAGAACTTGTGCGTCTTGCGCACCGTCTTGCGATAGATCGGGTGCGGGCGCAGGTAGTCTACGGCGACCACTACGGTTTTATCCATCTTGTTCGAGACGACCCGCCCAACCTTCTCTTTGCGGTTGACGGCCCGCTCGCCTGTCTGTCCCTGAGCCATGCTTACCTCCCGCCTTCAGCCTGTGCCAGCTCGCGCTCGCGCAGGATGGTCTTGATGCGGGCATATTCTTGCTTGAGTTGCCCGAAGCGCGCGGTATTCGTCAGGCGGCCCGTCTCCTTCTGGAAGCGAAGGTTGAACAATTCCTGATCGATCTCACGCAAGCGCTCTTGTAGCCGCCCGCTATCGAGCTGACGAATCTCATTCACCTTCATCGTGCGGAACCTCCCCTGCCGTCTCCTTCGCGATGATCTTGCACTTGATCGGCAGCTTCTGCGCCGCGCGCTGCAAGGCCGCCGTAGCGACATCCTCGCGGACACCGCCTAGCTCAAACATCACGCGGCCCGGCTTGACGACGGCGACATAGTACTCCACCGCGCCCTTACCCGAACCCATGCGCGTCTCGGCAGGCTTCTGCGTGATCGGCTTATCGGGGAAGATGCGAATCCACACCTTACCACCGCGCTTCACGTAATGCGTGATCGCACGACGCGCCGCCTCGATCTGGCGGCTATCGATCCACGCCTGCTCTACCGCCATGAGCCCGAAGTCGCCGAAAGCCACCGTCGTGCCGCGCCCCGAAATCTTGGTGCGCTTTTGCACGCCTCGGTGCATCTTGCGGTACTTCATCCGCTTTGGCATCAACATATCAATACCCTCTAGCCGTTCAAAACAAAGAACCAAGAACAGAGAACAAGGTATTTCTAGCGTTTCTCTTTGTTCTGTTGTTCCTTATTCTCGATTATTCGTCGCTCGTCGTCGCCTGCTGAGCCTGAGGCTGGCCCTGACCGCCACGGCCACGACCCCGACCACGGCCACCGCCGCCGCCCTCGTTGCCACCGGCACCCCGGCCCCGACCGCGACCGCGATCACGGCCCTCGTCCGGCAGCGGCGCTGCCTGGCGGCGAGCCGGCTCAGCGCGCTCCAGTGTGCCGTCGGCCCTCGGAAAGACCTCGCCTTTGTAGATCCACACCTTGACGCCGATACGACCATAGGTTGTGTGCGCATGCACCACGGCGTAATCGATGTCGGCGCGGAGCGTGTGGCGCGGAATCCGGCCCTGCATGTCATAGACGAAGCGCGCCATCTCGGCACCGCCCAGGCGCCCGGAGCACTTGACCATGATGCCTTCGGCACCCAAACGCATCGCCCGCTGCGTGGCCTGCTTCATCGCGCGCTTGAACGAGACACGCTTGGTGATCTGCTCGGCGATGCTCTCGGCGACAAGCTGAGCGTCCAGCTCAGGCTGGTGGATCTCGCTGATGTTCAGCTTGATCTTCTTGCCCGACAGCTTCTCCAGCTTGCCCTTGAGCACATCGACGTTCTGGCCGCGCTTGCCGATGACCACGCCCGGCTTTGCGGTGTGGATCGTCACCTCGACCTTGTTGGCGGCGCGCTCGATCTCAACGCGCGAAACACCAGCGCCGTCCAGCTCTTTATGCACCAGATCGCGAATGTGCCGATCCTCTTGCAGCAGCTCAGCATAGTTGCGGTCGGCGTACCAGCGCGACTGCCAATCTTTGATGTAGCCTAGACGAAAACCAATGGGATGTACTTTGCGACCCATTTAATACTCCTGACCGTCGTCCACGACCACGGTAATATGGCTCGATCGTTTGCGAATGATATTCGCACGACCTCGCGCACGCACATGCATCCGCTTGATCGCCGGTCCTTCATCGATCATGATCGTCTTGATCACCAGATCCTCACGGTCCATGTGGAAGTTATTTTCGGCGTTGGCCGCAGCCGACGCGACGGTGCGATAAATCTCGTGCGCGGCCTTGTGGGGCATGTTGCGCAAAATCGCGAGGGCTTGATCTACACGCTTTCCGCGCACCACATCGGCCACAAGACGTACCTTCTGCGGCGACATACGGAAGCCGCGTAGCATAGCTTTAGCTTGCATCATTGGCTCCTACTTCATCTTGCCGCGCTTGTCGGCCTTCTTACCGCCGTGGCCGCGGAAAAAACGGGTGGGCGCGAACTCACCAAGTTTATGCCCAACCATGTTCTCGGAGATGAACACCGGAACGTGGCGACGACCATCGTGCACAGCGATCGTGTGACCAACCATCTGCGGGAAGATGGTCGAATCGCGGGACCAGGTCTTGAGCACGCGCTTGTCGTTCGAGCGATTCAACATCTCGACGCGCCCCAGCAAGCGCAGATCAACATACGGTCCCTTTTTGGATGAGCGAGACATAGATAACCCTTCCTTTTCGACCAGTTCAACGTTCAAGGTCCAAAGCTCAAGATTAGATTCAACGTAGAACTTTGAACTCCGAACTTTGAACTTCGTTTGGGGAGAAGGCAGAGGTGGAGCATCAGCCCCGCTCCTCCGGCAGCACGCGCTGCACCCCTCTATCCCGGTACCTGTTTTACTTCTCGTTCCGTCGCCGAACGATATACTTATCGGTCTGCTTGTTGTTGCGGGTCTTCACGCCGTACGCGGGCTTGCCCCACTTGGTCTTGGGCGGCATGCCACGCGGCGCGCGACCCTCGCCACCTCCATGCGGGTGATCGATCGGGTTCATCGCCGAGCCGCGAACGTGCGGACGAATGCCCCGCCAGCGGTTGCGCCCCGCCTTGCCGATCACGATATTCTGGTGGTCGAGGTTGCCCACCTGGCCGAGCGTTGCCATGCAGTTGAGATGGACCATCCGCATCTCGCCCGAAGGCAGACGCAGCGTGGCATAGTTGCCTTCCTTCGCCATCAACTGCGCGACGGTGCCCGCCGAGCGGACGATCTGGCCGCCCTTGCCGATTTGCAGCTCGATGTTGTGAATCTGCGAGCCGACCGGAATATTGCGCAGCGGCAGCGCATTGCCCACGCGCACCTCCGCCGTCGGCCCCGACATAACGGTATCGCCGACGTTCAGGCCGAGCGGCGCGAGGATGTAGCGCTTCTCGCCGTCGCTGTACTCCAGCAGCGCGATGCGTGCCGAGCGGTTCGGATCGTACTCGATGCCGACGACCGTGGCCGGAACGCCAGGCTTGTTGCGCTTGAAGTCGATGATCCGATAGTGGTGATACGCACCGCCGCCACGGTGCCGCGCCGTGATGCGGCCCTGGTTGTTGCGGCCACCTGTGCGCTTCTTCGGCTCCAGCAGCGACTTTTCCGGCTCAAACTTCGTGATCTCCTCGAAGGTCGAGACGCTCATGCCACGTCGGCCAGCCGAAGTTGGCTTATATCGCTTGATGCCCATGCTTAGACCCCTTCGAAGATTTCAATTGGCTTGCTGTCGGGCGCGAGCGTCACAATCGCCTTCTTCCAATCCCGCGTAAAGCCTTGAGTAATGCCGTGGCGGGTGCGGCGGCGCTTGAGCTTGCCCCGTACGTTGACAATGTTTACGTCTTTGACGGTGACGCCGAAGATTTCCTCGATCGCCTTCTTGACTTCGATCTTGTTCGTCTCGCGCGCGACCTCAAAGGTATACTTGCCAATCTCGTTGAAGCGCGTGTTCTTCTCGGTGATCACGGGGCGAATAATAATCTTATGGGCGTTCATTATTCGGCCTCCTCATCCTGCGCCACAGGGCTGTTGCCCAGCCAGGCGCTGATCTTCTCAAGCGCGCCCTGCGGCATGAGCACATAGTCGTACTTAAGCAGGTCGATCACGTTCAGATACATCGCGTTGAGCGTCTTGACGTTCGGCAGGTTATTCGCCGATCGCGCGATCGCCTCGTTCTTCTCAGGCAGCACGATCAGCGTCTTGCTCTTGCCCATCTCGAACGCATTCAGCATCTCGACCACCGCCTTGGTGCGGATCGTCTCCAGCGCCAGCGCGTCGATAATGCGGATCTCGCCCGCCGCCTGCTTGGCCGAGAGCGCTGAGCGCACCGCCAGCCGCCGCATCTTGCGCGGCATGCGCTTGGTGTAATCGCGGGGCTTCGGGCCGAACACCACGCCACCACCGGAGTGATGCGGCGCGCGAATCGCGCCCTGACGCGCCCGTCCGGTGCCCTTCTGCCGATAGAGCTTTCGGGTTGAGCCGCGCACCTCACCGCGCGTGCGCGTGCTGTGCGTGCCCTGGCGAGCATTCGCCCGCTGGAACACCATCATCTGGTGCATAACCGGCACATTCGGTTCGATACCGAAAATATAATCATCGAGCTCGATGGTTCCGATCTGTGCGCCGGTCTGGTTATACAGTGTTGCTTGCATGTTTCTCACCTACTTCTTGGGCTTCACTGTCCGGCGAACATAGACGAGGCCATTCTTCGCCCCCGGAACCGAACCTTTGATCAACAATAGGTGCCGATCGCCGTCGACGCGCACCACGCGCAGCCGCTGGACTGTCTTGCGGTCGTTGCCCATCCGACCGGGCATGCGCTTGCCTTTCCAGACCTTGCCCGGGCTGGTGCCAGCGCCAAGCGAGCCGGGAGCGCGCTCGCGGTCGGACTGACCGTGCGTGCGCGGGCCGCCACGGAAGTTGTAGCGCTTCACAACGCCCGCAAAGCCACGGCCCTTCGACCAGCCCGTCACATCGACCAGATCGTCGGCGTTGAACAGATCGACATCGAGGGTATCGCCAACTTTATGATCATCGATGTTGTCGGCGGACATCTCGCGGATGTAGCGCACCGATACACCAGCACCTTTCATCTGGCCGAGCACGGGCTTCGTCAACCGCTTGGGATTGACATCGCCGAAGCCGATCTGCACGGCCTCGTACCCGTCGCGGTCGTGGGTCCGGATGCCGGTGACCCGGCACGGACCGGCCTCCACGACCGTGACCCGCTCGACCTGGCCGTCCTCGCCGAAGACCTGCGTCATCCCGAGCTTCCTGCCCAACAGCGCTGCCATCAGACGAGCTGGATCTGGATGTCGACACCCGCCGGGAG
>DASUTC010000036.1 GCA_036374795.1 Herpetosiphonaceae bacterium | reverse complement strand
AAGCCAGATTCACCCCCCTAAACCCAAACACCCCCCGAACTATAACATTGGAGAAGATTCTCTATTATCCAGCGCCCCATGAAGCGGGCGCGTCATCATTTGATGCAAAAATCTGTGCTTGCCCCACGGTTTGGACCCCTTGAGCAAGCACATGATCAACCAGCCCACACGTAAGCGTGCAGCCGGAGGTTAGAGCATATGCTCTACTTGGCAGATTGTAGCATGCCCGCGCGCATCCGACAATCGGCGCGCCCCGGCTGCCTCATGAAAGGCAGCAGAACATGCCCAAAACACCGCAGAACCGGCCAAACTCACACCGCAGACAGTGGCGTCAGGATCGCATCGCCGTGCTCGACTACATCGATACCTACCAGCGCGCGCACCACGCCTCGCCCTCGCAGCGCATGATCGCGCGTGCCCTGGGGATGAGCGCGCCCTCGGTGGCTTACAACGCGATCCACGCGCTTGAGCGCCAGGACCTGCTCACGATCGCTGATCGGCCACGCGGCTGGCCCGCGCAGCTCCACATCACCATCCTGGGCTACGAGCGGCTTCAGGAGTGGCGCGCAACCCGCAGCGCCGAGGAGCCGGGCCGATGATGCGCTGGTCAATGCTGAGCCGAGTGTCTCGTCAGATCGTGAGGAGTGTCGAGCGCCTATGAGCCAGCGTATATCTCAGCCTTCCGCGCTCCTGATCTCCACAGGATCGGCGCTCTCGCGGCAGCGGCGTCGGCTGGCCGCCTACGGCTTCAAGATCCATGTCGCGTGCTCGCTGCTCACCGGATACACGCAGGCGCGGTGGCTGCTCAGAGCCACGGAGCCGGATCAACACATGCTCGTGCTGGTGGATGTGCATGCCACAGAGCCGGGCTTTCCTGAGCTATCGGGCGTGTTGCTGGTCGCGGCGCTGGCGCGGCAGATGCGGCTGCGCGAGATCAACCTGGCCTGGCTGATCGGTGTTGCCGCAGCGCCCACGCCGGAACAAGAGGACGAGGCATTGGCGGTCGGGTGCCAGCGCCTGGAGGCCATGCCGCTCAGCGACGACGCGGCATTTTCGCTGTGGTCGCTCGCAGCGCAGCCAGCGCCGATCCCGCATCTTGCCGCCCCGCCACAGGTAATCCAGATGATCCAGAGCTGCCAGAGCATCGCGCAGCGCATGCTGGAGTCGGCGCTGGCGACACAGATTGCCATCTGGACGCCGGAAGATGCCGCGCTGCTGCTACGCTGGCTCACGCCATATCCGTCGCCGGGACGTAGCAAGCAGCATGCGCTGATGACCAGCGAAGAGATCGCGCGGGTCGAGCGTCTGATCCGCTCGTTCGGCAGCCAGCAGGCCGCGCGGCAGCGCCTGGAGGCGATCGTCGAGCAGTGGCAGACCCGCTTTCCCCTGCATAGCGAGATTCTGCGGCGCTTCCTGCACGGCTGGGAGCGGCGTGAGATCGTGCAGCACTTCGTGGAGCGCAGGCTCTACGAGGATAGTCGCGTCTATGCCTGCATCAATGAGCTACCGGAGCGCATCAGTGCTCATCTCAACCGGCAGCAGTTGCTCCGGCTCGATCCATTCAATACCGAGTAGAACCACGCGCTCGATCCGGCCACGGAGCCAGCCGCAGCCAGCGCGACAGAGCGCAGCCCGGATACTGTCAAGCTCCGCGCTCATATACAGCGCTGATCCGCCCTGGATCGGCGCTGTACTCTGCGGCCACGTCAGCGTTGAGCGCCTGGAACTGCTCGCTCCTCATCGATCCTCGCTCAGGCCCGGCTTAAGAGCGTTGACACCTTTTTGACAATTGGCTCGGCGCACGCATTTTCTTTAACAGAGGTACACTTAGAGTGCATCCGAACGCTGCGAACTACCTGCTAATCGCCAGAGCAGGCTGATCCAGCTATCGCACATAAATAATTATGTCAACCCAATACTCGTCGAAGCGACGTGCGCAGCACCATGCCGATCGTCTCAGGAGAACATGATGTTTTCTTCACCCCCTTCTCTGTCCCGCACCGATGTGCTTACGGGCTGTCGTAATCTGCTATCTTTCGCCGACTGGCTGATCACCTACTGCGCCGACTCCCTGCGCGCGCCGATGTCGCTGGTATCGCTGGATCTGAATGCGTTCTCCTCGCTGGCTCACGACGCCAGCCAGGGCGATGCCGTTCTGCGCTGGGTGGCGATCATCCTGGCGGAAGAGCTGAGCGCCCCGATCTATCGCATTGGCGGCGATGAGTTTGTGTTCGTGCTGACGAGCCAGGATCACGCGACACATGCCACGCTCGGACACCTGCTCGTCGATCGGCTCAACCAGGAGGCGGAGCGCTTTGGACTACGGGTGCCGGTCGCGACGATCGCGATTATTCATTACACGGGCACCGAGCGGGTATCGCCCGCCGATATTCTGGGACAGTTGCGCACGGTGATCGCGGAGACGCGCACGCAGGTCTGCGCCCCGACCGCCACCTTTCACGCCGCGATGCTGCCGCAGACCTACGATCTCCACTATATCGTCGATGACATGCTGCACCGCATGGTCGCCCTCGGCCAGATGCTCGACGAGTCGCAGCAGTTGGCGAACACCGACCCGGTGACGGGATTGCCCAATCTGCGAGCCGCGACACAGGCGCTGACGGCGGCGATCATGAAGGCCGGCACGACCGGGCAGCCGTTCACGGTGCTGCTGATCGACGGCGATAATCTGCGCCGCTACAACGAGCTGGGCTATGCCGTCGGCGACACGATGCTGCAGCAGTTGAGCCACACGCTGCATGAGCGCCTGCGACCGAGCGATTTTCTCGCGCGCTGGCGTGTCGGCGACGAGTTCCTGGTGCTGCTGCCGAACACGCTGCTGGAGCACGGCGTGATACTGGGAGAGCGTCTGCGCAACGCGGTGCAGGAGGCCTCGTGCAACTGGCCGTTTCCAATCACGATCTCGATCGGCGTCGCGACCTACCCGCACCACGGCGCGACCGTCGAGGCGCTGATCCATGCTGGAGAGCGCGCCATCGATCAGGCCAAAGGCCAGGGCAAGAACTGTGTGGTGGCGGCGGTCTAGTGCAGCATGGTAGGTATCGTTTCCCGCAAAGGTTGCTTGATATTGCACCAGGGAACAAGGGAGCAAGGACGTTGAACGTTTTGTTCCTTTGTTCCCTTGTTCTTTTGTTTCCCGCCTAACGGCCTGCTGTTCGTTGTTCCGGGTGCTCTCTGGGCGTCTTTGTTCTCGCCCGCGCTACATTATTCGCAATCACCGCCGCCATCGCGCCAGCGCCGACGCCGTTGTCGATGTTGACCACCGCCAGACCGGGCGAGCACGTCTGAAGCATCGAGAGCAGCGCGGCCTGGCCCTGGCCGCCTATGCCGTAGCCCACCGAGGTTGGCAGCCCGATCACCGGCACGTCCACCAGCCCGGCGACGACCGAGGGCAGCGCGCCGTCCATGCCCGCCGCCACCACGATCACATCGACGGGCGTGCCCATCATGCGCCGCAGCGGCTCGATCAGCCGGTGCAGACCGGCCACGCCGACATCGCAGACCAGATGCACCTCGCAGCCCATCTCGCGGCAGACCACGGCGGCTTCCTCGGCCCGTGGCACGTCGGCAGTGCCAGCGGTGATAATGCCTACCTGCCCGCCCGTCTGTGGACGGAGCAGGCCGTGGCGACGCAGCACCACCACCTGGGCCGCATCGTAGCGCTCCCACGCCACCGAGTCGCCGAAGGCCTGCTCCAGCGCGCCGAGCGTCGCGGGCGGCGTGCGGCTGATGATCGCCCGCCCGACACGCTCCAGAAAACGCTGCGCGACCGCGACGACCTGCTCAGGTTGCTTCGGCCCGGCCAGAATCACCTCCGGCACACCCTTGCGCTGCTCGCGCCGGGGATCGAGATGGGCGAAGGAGTCCACGGCCTCGGACTCGTCGCCGCCGAACAGCGCGATCCGCAGGTCATGGAACGGATCGCGCACCGCCGACGCGCCATCGGAGTCGGGCGCGGGCCACTCATGCTGTGCTGTCATATGCTATCCAATCAGCTCAATCGTCTGCGGCTGCCGTCGTCTGAGCGGCTCGTTCATGCTGCCGCTGCGAAACCCCTGCAAGTCCAGCGTCACGTAGATGTAGCCCAGCGCCTTGAGCCGCTCGACCAGCGCCTCGCGTAGCTCAAGCGCGCGCGGCAGATCGTCCAGCGCCAGCTCCAGCCGGGCAATATCGCCGTGGTGCCGCACCCGAAAGCCGCTAAAGCCAAGCTCACGCAACGCGCGCTCGGCGGCGTCGATCTGCCGAAGCTGCTCCCCGTCGATCGTCTGGCCGTAGGGCACGCGCGACGACAGACAGGCGAATGACGGCTTGTTCCACGTGTCCAACCCCAGCCGCCGCGACAGCTCGCGAATCTCCGTCTTGGTCAGGCCCGCCTCAAGCAGCGGGCTGCGCACGTTCCACTCTAGCGCCGCCTGATGCCCTGGCCGGTGATCGCCCATGTCGTCGGCCATCGCGCCGTAGGCCACCCAGGCCAGATCGCGCTGGTGTGCCAGCGGAAAGAGCGCCGTGAACAGCGTTTGCTTGCAGTGGTAGCAGCGATCGGGCCGATTGGCGGCGTAGCGCTCGTCGGCCAGCTCGTCGGTGCGCACCACGACATGCTCGACGCCGATCGCCCGCGCCAGCCGCCGCGCCTCGTCCAGCTCCTCGCGTGGATACGTCTCCGAGTCGGCGGTCGCGGCCACGCAGCGCGCGCCCAGCACATCGGCGGCCACCTTGAGCAGCAGCGTGCTGTCCACGCCGCCCGAAAACGCCACCAGCGCCGATTCCATATCGGTCAGCGTCTGCCGGAGCCGCTGATATTTCGCCTGTAGATCAGATTCCATGCCCTTCCTCTTCCGAGTTTCGAGTTTCGAGTTTCAAGTTTCGAGTTCGGAGTTCAAAGTTTCAAATTCAAGGCTCTCCTTTGTTCTTGGTTCTTGGTTCTTGGTTCCGGGTGCCAGGCGGGTGCCATGCCCAAAGGGCACCCGGCATGGGCACCCTGCGTCTTGGTTCTTGCGTCCCCCGGCCTACCGTACCACCGCATGCGACAGGCGATGCAGCGAGACGCCCGACGGTGTCGGCAAGGGCTGCCTACATCAATTCATGTGCCCGCGTATCCAGGGCGCAGACGGCGGTACGCAGGTTGCTGACACGGCATCCTCTCGGACTCACCGATCGAAAGGAAGGAAGCGCATGGCACTCCCACATCGTCCGCTCGGCAAAACAGGCGTTCAGGTGCCGATCCTCGGCTACGGCACCGCGCCGCTGGGCAAGATCAAAGTGATGGACGCGCCGCTGATCAATAAGTCCGCCCGGCTGCTCAACCACGCCATCGATCAGGGCATCACCTACCTCGACACCAGCCCCGACTACGGCAGCCAGCCCAAGCTCGGCGAGGTGATGAAAAGCCGCCGCGACGAGGTCTTCCTGGCGACCAAGATCAACAAGCGCCGCCGCGACGACGTGCTGGCCGAGCTGCAACAAAACCTGAAGGAGCTTCAGACCGATCACGTGGATCTGCTGCAAATCCATGCGATCAACTCGATGGCCGATCTGGAGGCGGCGCTGGCTGCCGATGGCGCAATCAGCGCGCTTGAGGAGGCTCGCCGCCAGGGCATGACGCGCTTCGTCGGCATTACCGGCCACGCGCGGCCCGCCGTGCTGGCGCAGGCGCTTGAGCGCTACGATTTCGATACGGTGCTGGTGGCGCTCGGCGCGATCGACCGGCTGGTGAACGGGCCGGAGGATCTGCTGCTGCCGGTCGCGCAGCGCAAGCAGGCTGGCGTGATCGCGATGAAAGTGTACGGCCACGGCGAGCTACAGCAGCGCGCGCTGGCCCTGCGCTACTCGCTCGGTCTGCCGGGCGTGAGCCTGGCGATCCTGGGCATGGACGACGAGGCGCAGATCGATGAGAACGTGCGGCTGGCCCAGAGCATCACGCCGCTGAGCGAGCAGGAGCTGGGGTCGCTGATCCATGAGGCGCGCGGCCTGATCGAAAACGACAAGCCCTCCGACCGCAGCCCGATCTTCTGGATCTACGACAGCAAGACGATGGCCTGGAAAGAGAACAGCGAGCCGTTCGCGGTGGCGTATTAGCGCCTGAGCGCTGCGATGTGCCTGCCCGATCCAGCACCCGCCGTGAGCTACCCGCCCGCGCCCTGGCACACGTGCGGCGGCGCGTGGATCGGGCTATTCCGCGCCGACCAAGCCGTGCCGGTGCCGCCGGACCTGAAACCGCTGCTCGGCGCGCGCTGGCTGGTCGTCGCGCTGATCCGCCATCTCGCGGGCACGCTGCGCTACGATGAGCTGATCGTCGGCGCGCTCGTCCGGCGCGGCGCGCACCCTGGATTGCACGTGCATGCAATCTGGGTCGATAGCCGCGCCTCGCAGGCGAGTGGGCACCACATCTGGGGCCTGCCAAAAGTGCTGGCTCGGTTCGACTGGCGCGACTCGACCGTGCAGATCGCCGACGCCGACGGTCTGGTCGCCACGCTCCACATCGATCCGCGCACCGCGCTGCTGCCGCGTCTTCCCGTTGCCGTGCCAGTCTTTGGCGAGCGGAGCCAGCGGCGGCTACGGGCACTCGCGCTCGCCTCAGCCCGGCTGGGCCGCGCCGGTCTTCGGGTGGCTGCGTGGTCGGAGCGCTTTCCCTACCGTGTCGGCGCGAGGCCGCTCTTTGCCGTCGCCATGAAACCGTTCGATCTCGTGGTACACCCGCCCCGCACACTCGACGGCACAGGCGGCGCAGCGCGCTGATCTGCGCAGCATCGCGCAACCGATCTTGCGCAGAACCGCACGCATGTACGCAGGAAGCCAGAACAACCGAACAAAGAACAGCAGCAAACGTTTGTTCTTTGTTCTTTGCTTGTCGTTTGTTCCCTGAGTTGACACCGCTTGCTACAATAGTTCCTACCGGCACATTGCTTTCCTAATAACCCAACAGTCCAGGGCATGACACCGGTGGATAGCCAGCAGGTCCAACGCTGTACTCGTGCTGATCCCGCTATTCGACGCAATCTCTCGCTACAGATACTTCTTGAGTCAGCCCCCAGTCCAGGCGCGTGAGTGCCAGATCTTCACTTAGCGCCGCGTGCGATGCTCAGCACCAAAGGGGCGATCTCGCTGTACGCTTCAACGCTGCACCTACAGCGCGATCCTAGAACGAAAAGAGGTTTCGCATGACCGAAGCCGCGATCGTTGACACCATCCGAAACCAGCTCGCCGCCGGGGTAAGCCCGACCACCGACCAGGCCCAGGCGCTGCTTGCAACGATCGATGCGCTGCAAGCGGAGCTACAATCCGCTCAGGAGACGGCGGCGCAGGCTCGTCTTGAGCAAAACACCTACCAGGCGTTGATTGCGGCGCATCAGGCGTTAGTAAGCACCCACACCCGCGACTCGATCGAACATCAGCGGACGACCGAGGCGCTGCTGAGCAGTGAAGAGCGCTTCCGCGCGCTCTTCGACGGCGCGGCGATCGGCATCGCGCTCACCGATCTGGCAGGCCGCATCGTCGATACTAATCCGGCGCTCCAGCGTCTGCTCGGCTACAGCGAGGCCGAGCTGAGCCGCCAGGATGTTATGGCGCTGGCGTATCACGACGATCGCGATCTCGATCGCGCGCAGATGGAGTCGCTGCTTGACGGGCAGCAGGAGCATTATCAGATCGAGAAGCGCTACCTCCGCCGGGATGGAACCGTGCTCTGGAGCCTTCAGACCGTTTCGGCGATCTGCGAGGCACCGGGCCAGCCGCAGCTTGTGATCGTTATGATCGAGAACATCACCGAGCGCAAGAAGATGCAAGAGGCGCTGCTCGAGTCGGAGGGGCGCTATCGTGTGATTGCTGAGCTGACGTCTGATTATGCGTATTCCATGCGGCGCGCCCCAGATGGGCGCTTCGTCCGCGAGTGGGTGACGGATGCGTTTACGCGCATCACCGGCTACACGCTTGAGGAGTTCGATGCGCTTGGCAATTGGGCCAGCCTGGTTCATCCCGACGACATGGCGATCGTCCAGGTCCACGAGCAGGCAGTGCTGGCAGGCGGGAGAGATGAGACGCAATTTCGCATCATCACCAAGGCGGGAGAGGTCCGCTGGCTGTACGAGTTTGGCTATCCTGTTTGGGACGCCGCTCAGCAGCGCGTGATCCGTATCTTTGGCGCGGCCTCGGATATTACCGAGCGCAAACACGCCGAGGATGCGCTGCACTTTCTTGCTCATGCGAGCAAGATCTTCAATGCGTCGCTTGACTACGAGACGACGCTTGAGCAGGTGGCGCGGCTATCGGTGCCGTTTCTGGCCGAGAGCTGCCTGATCGATCTGATCGAAGACGATCGCTCGGTGCGGCGACTGGTCATCGCCCACGCCGACCCTGATAAGGAGCAGCTTCTACGCCAGATGAGTGAGCGCTATCCGATCGATGCGCAGTGGCCGCTGCCGATCGCCCAGGTGCTACAAAACCAGAACTCGCTCTTGATCGCCGATGTCTCGCACACGCTGCTGCAAGATGTCGCCCGCGACGAAGAGCAGCTACGCCTGCTGAAGCAGCTTCATCTACAATCGGCGATTATCGTGCCGCTGACGGCCCGCAGCCGCGTGCTGGGCACGATGATTTTTTTCTCGGAGAAACCGAGCCAGCAGTACGATGCCGAAGATCTGGCCTTAGCCGAGGAACTGGGAGTACGTGCAGGAATGGCCGTGGACAACGCGCGGCTCTACCGCGAGGCGCGGGCTGCGGTCGAGGCGCGCGACGAGTTCTTATCGATCGCCGCTCACGAGTTGAAAACACCGACCGCCGCGCTGATCAGCGCGACGTACCTGTTGCAGCGCTGGATCGCCCAGGAGCAGCCGCCGCCGAGCGAGCGGTTCAAGCGCGAGCTTCTGGTGATTGATCTGGCCTCGCGGCGGCTCAACAATCTGATCGATGAGCTGACCGAGTTTGCGCAGATCCAGACTGGTCGTTTCAGCATCGAGCGGCGGCCCGTTGTGCTGGTCGAGCTTGCCCGGCATGTTTTGGAGCAGCTACAGCCAACATCACGTCATTATGTCCAGTTAATCTGCCCCGATGAGTCGCTGACCGTCGAGGGCGACGCGGCCCGACTTGCGCGCGCGCTGCACAATCTGGCGCAGAATGCGATCAAGTACAGCCCACGCGGCGGAATCGTCACCGTGCGAGTCGTGCGTCAGGGCGACGATGCGCTGATCAGCGTCAGCGATCAGGGGATCGGCGTTCCAGACGCAGCGCAGCCGCAGCTCTTTCAGCGCTTCTACCGGGCCAGCAATGCCGTGCAGCAGAATATCGGCGGGATGGGCATCGGGCTTTATCTCGTCAAGGAGATTGTGACGCATCACGGCGGGCAGGTCGAGGTCAGAAGTAGGGAAGGATTCGGCAGCACGTTTACCATGCGCCTGCCGCTCCACAGCCCCCCTGAATAGCTCAGGCTGGCGTCAGCGCCCAATGATCGGGAAACGCGGTGTTTGGAAAGATCGCCCGCGCCTCGGCCAGTAGCTCCAGCCACTCCTCGCGACGATAGCGGTCTGAGATATGGAACAAGATCAGGCGCTCGACGTTGGCGCGACGAGCCAGATCGGCAGCCTGCATGGCCGTCATGTGGTAGTGCCGCTCGGCGTAGGCTGCGTCGGCCTGACGATACTGACTTTCACAGATGACCGTCTTGCAACCTCGGAGCGCGTGTACCAGCCGCTCCTGTGCCCGCTGATCCAGAATAAAATCCGTCAAATAGGCCAGCGAGTCGCCCGGCTTTTCGATCAGCAGCGCCTCCCGTAGCGTCGCCCGCTCGTACGTCACGCCATCGACCTCAAGCGTGGCCGGTTCGTTGGGGCGGCGGATTTTGACCCATTCCAGCCACGGGCCGGGCCGCAGGCCCAGCGCTTCCAGCCGGGCGCGATCGATATTGCGGCGCGGCTTTTCACGGACGATGTAGGCCATCGATGGCGACAGATGTTCCATGTGCAGCGCCTCGACGGTGAAGCTCGCCTCGTCGATCAGCGTACCCGCGAATGGCTGCGAGTCCATGTCGTGTGCTTCGGCAAAGGCTTCGCCGACAGCATACCGAAAACGGTCCAGCCGATCCGAGTGAATATCATGCACATACCACTGGCCGGGCTGGTCGGCGTGCAGGTTCCACAGGAAGCCGCGAAACCGGTGGTGAATGATCCGGCTGGTTTCGGGCGGACCCCAGATCAGGTTGGGTTTACTGGTGCGGTTGAAGTTGCTGCGAAAGAATGAGTCGAAGCCGCCGATATGATCCATGTGCAGGTGCGAAAAGAGCAGATGGTCGATCGCCAGTACGTCGGCGTAGGGCACCTCCGCCACGCAGCCCTCGCCACAGTCGAAGAGCAGCCGATGGATTGCCTGCCCGCTTGTCACCCACACAAAGAGCGCGTTGTCGTGTCCGGCAGCGCCCAGCACTTGATACAAGATACTCATATCGTCCGTCCGGTCCTCGGTAGCGCTAGCGCTCGTCGCGCCCGCTGCCGATACGTCCTTTGCCGCCGATGCTCAGGATGCTTCCCGCGCTGCCGATGCTCAGGATGCTTCCCGCACTGCCGATGCTCAGAACGCTTATCAGGCTGTTGATGCTCAGAATGCTCCCCGCGCTGGCAATGCTGCGATACGATAGCACGCTCCACTTGCCGGAGCGCCCCGTGCCTTCAAACACATATTTGCGCATGGCCTTACCCCTTCTAACGCCTCGTCTACAATCGCAGTGAGCGATCTCTATCGATCATGCTCTACCCCAAGTATAACAACTCGCGCTCCCGAAACATGCAGGAGCGCAAGCTTGTGTGCCGATAGGCCGAGGCCTGGGTGTCCCAAACATTCCTGATCCCGACGCAGGATGATGTGAGATCTTCCCGCTAAGAAGCCCCAAGCGAGACTAGAGCGCTTTACGCCAGAAGAGCACGACACTGCCGCGCAGCATACTGGCGATGATGAAGAGCGTCTGGTAGTTGTTGACCTGTAACGGGCCAAGTGACCAGCGCACGTTCGCCAGGATGTCGGCCAGCCCACCGGCCAGCGTCGACGCCACGAAGAAGCCCATCCCGGTCGTCGCCGCGAAGAGCGCAAGGTAGGCACCGCGTGCCTCGCGCGGCACCTGCTCCATCAGACGGTTCGATTGCGCCAGCACAAGGCCAGGCCACCAGATCCCGGAGACAACCGCGTTGAGATACAGAATCCAGAGCGTCGTCGGCGTCGTCAGCACCCAGGCCCACGGCAGCACAATTACGCCCGCCATACATACGATCAGCACGCGGCGGTGTCCCACCCGGTCGGCGATCCGGCCCCACAGCGGCAGCGACAACAGGCTGATCGCCGAGGTTAGCACGTCGAACAGGGCGAGCGTCGTGAACGGGATGTGCAACACCTGGAGCGCATGAGCGCTAAAAAACGATGCCGCCGTGCCGAGCGCCGCGTTCCAGACGATCATCGCCGTCATGAACTGGCGGAATGACGCTAAGCGCCACGGTATGCGCAGCACGTCGGCGAGCGGCAGCCGCGCGCGAAGCTGCATCGACGGCTCTGGCTGACGCGCCAGCAGCGCCGTGCTGATCGCGCCGCAGATCACGCCAACACCAAAGAGCACCGCGTAGCCGTCTGCCGACCGTCCCAGCGACCGCATGTGATCGAGCCACATTCCGGCCCCGGCGTTGACGATCATCGCGCACGCGGCCAGAGCTGTGTTACGTACGCCGAAGTAGCGTCCGCGCAGCCGGGGCGGTACCAAATCGGTCATCCAGTTGGTCCAGGCATTGGTGCAGAATGCCAGCAGTGCGTGCGAGATCAGCAGCGTCACGACCAGCAGGCCCAGGCGCTGGCTCATGGTTAAAGGCAGGTAGGGCAGCACCATCAGCCCCAGCCAGAACAAGCGCCCCAGCGAGCCACCCACTGCGATCAGCTTGCGTCGTCCAAAGCGCTCGATCAGCCAGGCCCCAAGTAGCTGGAGCGGCTGGATCAAAAAGGGCAGCGCCGCCGCAATGCCGAGTGTCGTATTCCCCGCGCCAAGGAGGAGCGCGAAGCCCGTTAGAAACGCGCCTGCTGTCAGCGTTATGTGAACTTGGGCAAACACGCCTTCGATCAGCGACAGCTTAAGTCCTGTGCGCACCTCAGCAGGCGAAAGCGTACTTTCCTCGCAGGAAAGCTCTTGGGGCATACCAGAAACAAGTGTGCGAGCGCGTGCAAGGAAGTGCATATTTAGATTAACACGTTGTCCGCAGCGACGAACAGCGCGCTGTTACTCCTTTCCAGATGAAGCGATATTCGGTGATGAATAGTACCCGCGTATCGCAGGAGCAGTGCTGATAGATGGCTGACATCTCGATCAACCGAAAGGATGCCGCAGATCTAGTACGCAAGACTAAGCAGAACGTCAAGCATATGAGCCATCGATCAATGGGATAGGCGAGGGTAAAGGCTTGACAAAATTTTGACAACCTTACAGCAAGAACCTATGTTATCGACGTCGGTTTGCCTGCTGATCCAGGTTTTTTATTCCGCAGTTAAAATTCTGCGATACCTTCCGCAAACATCAATCATTATGTAAACAAAGCAACATATACATGAGCGAGCAGAGGGTATGAGGGCTCATACCCTCCTTACAGCAGCGCGCACATTCATCGAGCATGGATCTCTTGTTTGTATTCAGCACCGCCGTGCTCTGAGCGTCTGCCGTACGCCACCCAACAACAGATCCAAAATAATGATTCAAAGATCAACATCTCATCTCTACAACGTCAATACGGCTGCTCGGTGCGATCAGGCGTTGCACCGTCGTACAATAGGGGTATGAGGGCTCATACCCTACTAAGGTTGTTGCATCGTTGTACATTATGGGGTATGAGGGCTCATGCCCCAAACGATGTACGAGGGTATGAGGGCTCATACCCATGCTGACGCCAGACCCAGGAGCGGCTATGCTTCTTTCGCGTCTGAGGCAACCTGTAGTACAATAGAGGCTCCCAGCAATTAGCCAGGAGAGTCTATGCAAGTCATCGCCATAGCGAACGAAAAGGGCGGCGTGGGTAAAACGACAACTACCGTCAACCTTGCCGCTGCGCTGGGGTTAGCAGGGCACCGAGTCTTAGTCATCGATCTTGATAGCCAGGGGCACGCAACTGAGTGGCTTGGAGTTACGAAAGCGCGCGTGCCTGTCGATCGTTCGGCCTACGCGATCTTATCCAGCCAGGCAGAGCTGCCGGCAACCTTGCTGCGAACCGGCGAGCACAACGTTGTTTTGTGCGCGGCTCATGCGCTGCTGGCAAAAGCAGCCCTGGAGCTAGGGTCGAACGTCGAAGGGCTGTTTGTGCTGAAGGATGCGCTGCGCATCGACCTCCCGATCGACTATGTGTTGATCGACTGTCCCCCCGCCAAAGGCGCGGTCGTCTTCAACGCGCTCATCGCCGCCGATCTCGTGGTCGCGCCGGTGCTCTCGCAGGCGCTCAGTTTGGAAGGTCTGGGCGAACTCAACGAAACCGTGGCGCGAGTTCAGGGCAGATACTCACCCCATCTCCCAGCGCCACTGATACTGATCAACGACTATGAGGGCCGTTCAGGAGCCGATCGGCAGATTCAGGAGTACCTGCGCTCACAGTTCGGATCGCAGGTGTTTCGCACGATGATCGGTCGTGATGCGCCGCTTCGAGAATGCTTTGCTGCCAAAGAAAGCATCTTCCGCTACCGTAAGACAGCTCGATCCGCCGGACAATTTCGTGAGCTTGTCGATGAGCTGAAAGGTCGCCTCGGTGAGTAAGAAGAAATCGATCAACCTGGACCAGTTTTTTAGTCCGGCAGCCGACGATAACGATCTTGCCTTTCTCCTCGGCGCAACGCCGGAGGAAACGGTGCAGCGCGCGACAGAGCGGGGCTTGCCGCTGACGTATCTGCCAACTGAAACGATCGCGCCGGACCCCCACCAGTTGCGGCACCTGCCTGAGCCTCAACAGCTACTCCGTCAGGCAGAGTCCGGAGATCGGGCGGCGGCGGCGGTGGTTGCCAGCTTGCGCGAGCTTGGCATGTCGATGCAAGAGCACGGGCAGATCCAGCCGGTGATCGTCTATGCCGACAGCGATCCGCAAAACCCGGCGATCACGCATCGTCTGCTGAACGGGCAGCGCCGCTGGAGCGCCGCAGAGCTGGTCGGCTTGCCAACGCTATGGGTCGTCGAGGTGCCCAGGCCGAAAGATACCGAGCGATTGCTGCATCAGTTTGAAGAAAACGAGCGGCGTGAAGGATTTTCGGATATGGAGCGTGCCTGGGCGATCATGGCGCTGCGTAGTGCGATCCAGGCAGAGACAGGTGCCGATGTCGCCTGGACCATTATCGAGGAGCGGATGCGGCTTTCGACTCAGCGCCGTCAGGATCTTCTCCGTCTCCTGCGCTTCTCTCCCGAAGGCCAGTCGATCATCATGCGCTACGGCTGGTCTGAGTGGACGTTACGCCCACTGCATATGGCCCTGAATGCGGGACAGTTGAGCGCCGAGGAAGCAACAGATATGCTGCGGGTGCTGGCGGAGACGCCCGATGTAACAACCACTGTGGTCAACGCGCTGATCGAGGCGTATCGTCAGCGGCCTGTGGGAGAGACGGCTGACATATCTGAGGAAGAGCCTGCATCGCCAGGACCAAAGATGCGCCATACGGCAGAGCGCGATGTCGTGCAGCGTCTGGCACGGATGCGGCGTAATGTGGAGCAGCTACGACATCAAATGCGTCGTAGCACCGATCCGAGCAATCGCCAGGCGTGGCGTGCGGAGGTCGAGGCGCTGCGCAAGAGCCTGGACGAGTTGCTTGAGCAGCTTTAGTATGCGACTTTGGTTTACATAACATTTTCCTCGGATAAGCCTTTGCCTCTTGAGATCTACAAAGCAGCGCCGCCCCATATTCCTCTACGGGCGGCGCTCATGTGCTGGCAATGCGAGAATCATCTTCGGTTGTGATCGGATTCACAAATAGACATAACCGCTTTGCAACGGAATGGTTGCGCAGCCACAAAGAAGCTTTAGCCGGTGATCACCACTCGGTTTCCTCGGCGATAATATAGCGCCGGTCGCGCGACTGGCCGACCGCACGCAAGAAATGATTCTCGACCAGATACTTGAGATCAGCCTGGACGGTGCGCCGGGCTCGGTCGCTTGAGGCGCGAATCGCCTGTTCGAGCGTTATCTCGCGATACTTTCGAGCTAGCTCCAGCAGCGCGCGGCGCGGCGGCGTCAGCGTCGCAACATTCGGCGCTTCGGGTCCGCGCATCGTGACGATGAACGACGCTCCGGTGTCGCGCATGCCGAGCGGCGGCAGATCGTTGAGCTTGAGCAGGTTGATCACCGTGGGCAGGCCCATGCCGAACGCCTCGATATAGCCAGACTGGTACAGCAACTGGGCGATCGTGGGGTTGCGCGCGCGGCTGCCGCTGTACAAGATATTATCCTCGGTGATGCCGGGCGGAAGGCCACCAGGCGACCGCCACTCGATCCGATCGGTAAACATCGAGATCTGCGTGCGCGCGCCGAGCAAATTATAGTCGCGGTGGGTGACGGCATTGGCAGTTAGCTCGCGGAGAGCTTTGCGCGGATAATCAGGCCGCTCCTCACGCTGCGGGCCGGAGTCGGTGTTAATGCTCCGGCGGGTATTGCTCCACAGGTATTTCTCTACCTCATCGATCTGCTGGGTGAGCGTGCCCCCATAGCGGCGAAAGTGGAGCGTCTCGGTGACAAGATCGGGGCGTGTTCCGGCGAAATGCGCCAGGGCAATATCGGTGTGTTCGAGGAACGCCTGCGGACGACGCCCGAAGATCAGGAGGCCGGCCAGCGTGGGGATCAAGCGTCCGTCGCGATCGACCACGCAGCGCATCTCGCGCAAGAAGGCCATCGGATCTTTCGTGCCGCCATCATAGCGGTCGCTCTCGGTTGCCCTGGCAATGTGATGGGCAACAGCATCCAGATCCAGATCCGATAGTTCTGCACGGTCGACGGGTAATGTATCTATGCGCTCATCGCCGATATGGGCAACCAGTTCATTCACGAAGCACCTCCACGCCGGATTCTATCACATCTCGGCAACCATACCATGCTGCATGTGTGCAGTTCTGCGCAAAACTTTTTGCACAGAACTGCGCGAAACTGTAGTAACGTCACTCGACGGCGGCCTCTTGATCAGCGGCGGCACGTCCAGATCAAGGATTGTGTTTGGGATGTAGCGTACGAAATTGCGCATCACAAAGGGATATTTCGGTCGTCGTCTCCCTGGAACTTTGTTCCTTATTCCGTTTTTCCGTCTTCAACCCCTGCCTCACGGCACACTCGAAACATGGACATCGATCGCCAAGAAGTCGACATAATATAGCCACGATCGGCAGCAGACGAGACAGCCGCCGCGCTTTACGGGTGGCAATCGGACGCCTCACAGCAGTTATGTGCAGTACTTTTTGCACAGAACTGCACTCAACCACGCTGCTCCTGCGAAAACCTGCACGCAACCTGCGCGCAAAGCTCTAGGCATTTGCACTCTCTTTTTCTACACTGATATCGGCGCAGGTTGCTGGCATTCGTCGCGTGATGACGTGGCTTCCAGGCAAGTCAGCGCAGCGGAGCATGTAGGCGATCCACGACCCAACGGCGGACGACCTGTAGGGGTTGTGATGATTGCTGTCGAGCGGCAGAGGGCAAACTGCTCATCGGCGGCGGGACACTCTGGCAACAACGACGTAATTGACAGGCGCTATCCGAGAGAGAGGTTAAAGCATCATGTCAACCCCTGGACCCGATGGGCTACCAGCGCTCTTCCGCGCAGGCGACATCGGGGTATCTTCTGAATGGCGCGACATAACCTACGATTGGGCACCCATCTTGACCGCAGATGGAGTGTTCATCTACAGCTATCTGCGGGATATGTTCGACAATCAGCGGATGCTCAGGCCGTTCATCCTCGATCCCGATGGTCCTACCAAACAACGGATTCAGCGTATCCTGGGACGGCGTACCGGCTGGGCGATCCAGGGGCCGGAATACCTGCTATCTACCGTCGGGCTGGTGCATGTCGAAGTCCAGTACGGCTCCAGCGGCGACATAGAGCGTCCTCACCACACGGCAGCCACCTATTATGTCGTCGGACGGCTGGATCATCCGGTGCTGGATTGGAAGATGTTGGAGCGCGTGCTGGATGCGCTGTTGGTCGCGCTCGAACCTGCCGCCGCCGATCCACTCGGCGCTACTCGCCAGAAGGATGCTCAGGCTGCCCTGCGATCGCTGGGCCAGGCGGGTATGCTGCAAAACACCGATCCCGAAGACCTCTTCGATCCTGACGGCGCGTGGCCGTCGCTGCTCCCGGCGCTGATTCAAGACGAGCGCTGGGCCAGGCTATTTGCCCATCTGCATGGCGTAGACGCGCTTCAGCCCTACCGCCAGCAGGCCCGCGCCTGGGTCGAGTGGTCGCAACGCCGAGCTGCGCGGCTGATGCAGGAGAATCGCGCCATCGCCAATCAGCTTCTCTCAGCGCAGCGGCGTTATCCCCGTGGTGGTGGACATAATGGAACACCGGGAATACCGAACACATCGCCGGGTGCCGGGGTACCGGCAGTGCCAGGGACAGATGCGGCAGGGACAGGTGTGCCAGGGACAACGGAGCGTGGGTCGAGCATGCCAGGGACAATCGCGTCCTCATGTGTCCCTGAGGGTCTTGCAGTGACTCAAACACCTGATGTCTCCGCCGAGTCCCCGCAGAGTCCCCAGGGTCTTGCAGTGACTCGAAGACCTCTAGGGACAGGCGGCGAAGAAGCGCAGCAGCAGCGCGAATCTCAGGAGCAGGTGGATGTCTCCGCCGAGTCCCTGCTGCGTGATCTGATCATTATGCCTTGGAGTCATGAGACATCGAATCCTCCTTTTGGGGAGACTCCGATCCAGTCCATCGGCGGGACTCGGCTGGCTCGGTCATTGATCGAGCCAGCCGTTGGAGACATTCCGCTGGTAGCGCCGCACATCCGCGACGATGAGCTTTCGAGCACCCGGCACGACAGCCACTTCTGGCAGGCGGTGCAGCAGATCTTGTACGGCGGTCAGCAGCGCTACGCCTATACCGAAGGCGAGAAAAAAGCGGCCTATCGTCTGTTCAAGCGAACGAATACGCCCATAGGTGTCGTACTGGCGGCGCTGCGGGCCGTCATGTCCCTGCCGGAGTCCCTGCGTCCGCGCCGCTTTGGCGATGCGCTCAAGCTGCCTGTGTTTCATCAGTGTGTCCAGCAAGCGTTGTCCCTGGTTCAAGCGCGCGGCTCAGCCGAATCGTCGGCGATATGGCCTCAGTTCCTCCAGGCGTATCGCTCGATCGGCCAGACGACCAGCCTGCGCGACGTGAGTGTCCCTGAGTATCATGTGCTCAAAGCGCTCTTCGAGCGGCAGCCCGATGAATGCTGGGAGGTGCTTCAGCGCGCGGAGCAGGCGGCGACACCGCCGCAGCTCTCGGTAGCCTACCTGCGGCGGGCGATCAGCAATAACCAGCAGGCGGCTGCCCGGCGCGCATTGCAACCTGCCGATCCCTGCGCTACCAGGCGACCTCCAGGGACACGCGCGAAGGCCGCATCTGTCCCTGAAGCGCTACAGGATGTCCCTGCGCCATCCGATGCTCGCCGTCTGCTGCTAGAGCGTGAGGGCGTTAATCCGGCGATCCTGACGGCGGCGATCACCCAGGAGCAGATCGAGGCATGGATCGCGGAGGCAGATGTGCGCCGCGCCGAGATTAAAGATCGAGCCGCCTGGCTGGCGTGGGGCATTCGCTCAGGCCACCTGCCACAGGATCATCCGAAGCTGCCACGCGGCCCACAGCGCGCTGGTGTCTCGGGCGCGCAGACGCTCGCGCCGGGATTGTGTGCCTGTGGTCGCTACACCGGCGGCGGTTTGTGTCCCGCCTGTGCCGTTCCCGCTGCCGATCAGCAGCCGCAAGCAGCCGGATCGAAGCAGGCGGAGCAGCCGCAGCAGGTCTGGCATGTAGCCCTGGATAGCCTGCGCAAACATCTGCCCTACAGCGAGTTTGAAACGTGGATCAGAGAAACATCGCTGGTTCAGCTCGAAGACCAGCAGGCGATCGTGGGCACGCCCAACATCTTTGCGCGCGATAAGCTTCAAGAGTCCTACGCGCCGCTGATCGCGGATACGCTGCATACGCTGCTCGGCTTTCCAGTGCAGGTTGCCGTGGTGCTCGACTCGCGGCTGAGCTACTATCGCTGAGTCCTGACCGCGCTCGTTCGATTCGAGACGGTAAGGTAGCCGGTAAGGTCGCTCTGCTATGCTACGGTCATAGCAGCGAAGCACTTCCCCCCGGTGCCGAACTGAAAAGCAAGCCACTACAGATTTCAATAACAAGATGAACCCTGGTTTCAATGTGTCGCACGTTCACCCTCTGAGCGTCATCCACCACGACGCGCGATGCATCCAGATCCGGCGCTCCACCCTCATATGGATCGGGATGCTCAAAAACGAACGTGCAGCGAAAGCCACTGAGGAGGCTGCCATAGTGCGATGCTGTGGCTGTGTCCCCAGTGGCTTTTGCGTGTCCAGCCGACCAGGAATACTCGCATGAGGACGCTCGGCCAACCCTGAAGCAGCGACGCCTGCCGTGGTCGAGTCGGCTGAGTAAACTCCAGCGATCTTGGCAAAAAAGCTTAAAGCTGGTATCAATATTATCGCCCTTCCCCCAGGGTAACTGTCGGACGCACATCGTTGTAATGGAGGTATCATGAACCGGGATGAGCAGGAAGATACGACGATCTACAAGGTTGTCGTCAACCACGAGGAGCAGTATTCGATCTGGCCCGCCGACCGCGAGAACGCGCTGGGCTGGCGCGACGTCGGCAAGAGCGGACCCAAGCAGGAGTGCCTGGACTACATCAAAGAGGTCTGGACCGACATGCGCCCGCTGAGCCTGCGCAAAAAGATGGAAGAAGCCCAGGGCCAGGGCGAGTAAGCTCGCTCCCCGAGAAGCTCCCACAGCGCCAGAGAGCCTGGCATTGTGGGAGCTTCTTTCGTTGCGATGCCCGCCGGATCGCGCTTAGCCCTGCGCGTCGCGCCACTGGGCCAGCCGCTTTGCCGCCTCGATGTTCCAGGGCGCGCCCAGGCCCAGGATCATATGCGTCGCGCCCGCGTCCACAAATGCATCGAGCTGATCCAGCTCGTTGGGGTTGACCAGCACGGTACGCTCGACCGCCGCCGGGTCGCGGCCTAGCTCGTGACACCAGCTCGTGAGCACCTCGTTCTTGTGCTTATATGTTTCGGGCGGCCCGAAGCTATTCCAGAGATCGGCGTACTGCGCGACCAGCCGGAGCGTGACTTTCTCGCCGCCGCCGCCGATCAGCGTCGGGATGGGGTTGCGCACGGGCGGCGGGTTAAGCTTCTGCCAGCGCTCTTTGATCACCGGCAGGCTGCGGCCAAGCTCCTGAAGGCGGCCCGGAGCGGTGCCGAACTCATAGCCGTACTCGCGGTAGTCGCGCTCGAACCAGCCAGCGCCAATGCCGAAAATCAAGCGTCCGCCGCTGATATGATCGACAGTTCGCGCCATGTCGGCCAGCAGGTCGGGATTGCGGTAGCTGTTGCACGTCACCAGGCAGCCGATCTCGGCGCGACTCGTCAACTGCGCCATCGCCGTCACCAGCGTCCAGCCCTCAAAGTGCGTGCCCTCAGGATCGCCGTACAGCGGGTAGAAATGATCCCAGGTCCAGATCGTGTCGACGCCAAGCTCCTCGGCCTGCCGCACGCCGTCGGCGAAATCGGCGTAGGACGTGTGCTGCGGCTGTAGTTGTACTCCGATGCGAATTCGTGACATCATGCGCTCCCTTTGCATATACATATACCTGTATCGTACTCCAAGTTTGCACGGTGCTCAGATACTAGCGCCAATCTCTGACCCACGCTTCCACATACGGCATGCCGCTCTCAAGCGCCGCCCGCGTCACCGCACGGATGTCGAGCGGCACGCGGCGTAGCTCGATGCCCAGGCGCTGGCCGTGCCAGCTCAGGATCGCGTACTCCGCCCAGGGCGGATTGCGGATCTCATCGCTCGCGCCGAGGATCTCGTAGGGCAGGCCAACGCTGCCGGGATTGATTACGATCTGCCCGTTGTAGCGGCGCAGCATCTGGACGTGCGTGTGACCGCTGGCGATAACCAGCGCGGCGGTGTTCGACAGCATCGGCGCGAGGGCATCGTCGGGCGTGGTTGTCTCGATCGCTTCCGTGTTCGAGCGCGGCGAGCCATGAACGCACAGCAGCGCGGTCTTGTCGTCGAGCGCGACCTCGATCGTCGGCGCGAACGTGCGCAGGAAGTCCAGGTCGGCGGCGGTCAGTTGCTCGCGGCACCAGCGATCGATCGCCTGATGAATCTCGTCGCTGGCTGCGGTCGCTGGCCGCGCAGTGATCAGCCACTCATCGGTATTGCCCATAACCACCGGACAGTTGAGCGCGCGCAGCCGCTCGATCGCTTCGTGCGGCTGCGGGCCGGTCGCGGCGACATCGCCGAGGCAAACGATCCGATCGACCGCCTGGCCTGCGAGATCGGCGAGCACCGTCTCCAGCGCTACCAGGTTGCCGTGAATATCCGAGATCAGTGCAACGCGCATCTCATGCTCCTTCGCGGTATGTCCGATCGATCGTGCATACTGTATTCTATGCCTGAGCCAGCGCCCAGACAGCCTGGCTGGTTTTGGCGATCTGGAAGGCTCCTCCATTCGACCCTACCAAAATCAAATCGATTTTGGTATCCTACAGCGGGAAGTCGGGAGAACATCCACCACCGGGTACATTCTCAAGTATCCATCAACCCCTTTGTATGCGCCTGCCTTCAAAATCACACGGCACAGTGTGTCGTTTGTTCGTCTCCTTATACCTACTGGTCTGCGCCCAAGGGTATCAACGAAAGAGATCCCCCCATGCAACGGCATCGGCGTCTCGTCGGCCAGCGATGCGCGCTATAACTGGTGGGGCAACGCCAGCGGCCCGACCTCGCCCGACAACGCGCGCGGCACCGGCGACTCGGCGGCCTCCGGCGTGCCGATCAAGCCGTTCCTGACGGCAGCGCCCGACTATAGCAACAGCGCGCGTCCAGTTGCACGCGCCGTCGTTCCTGGCAGAGCCGGGGCAGCAGATCATGCTCAACTGGGAATCGCAGGATGCCAGCGGCCTGGCTTCTCACAAAATCCTGTTCTCGCCCGACAGCGGCGGCGAGCAGACCTACACCGTTATCGCGGATAGCCTGCCTGCCTGGCAGCGGTCGTTCGAGTGGACGGTGCCCAACATCGGCTTCCAGGGAACCAATCCGACCGCGACGATCCGCGTGGTGGCGGTAGATAGCACCGGGCGCGAGGGCTGGATGCCGCCTCGTTGGTTATTCCTTCGGGCGAGGCGACTGGCACGCTGACCATCACCAGCGACCTGCGCGGCCCCTTCCGCACGGGCGATCAGGTACCGATCTGCTGGACCGCGTCGGGCTTGAGCCTGGCGGCGGATAGCTTCGAGGCGTATCTGTTCATGGATGGTAATCAGCGCAGCGTTTCGCTCGGCGGCATGGGAACGGCGGGCTGCCTGCCGCTGCCGCTGACGATGCCATTCGTCAGCACCGACTCGGCGCGGGTCGGCATCAAGATCTACGGCACCTACAATCGTGTCAAGTGGTTCTTCAGCGAGCCGTTCACGATCCGCCCCGACGCGCGCATCCCCGACGCAGCGCCGACGGTAGCGCTGCTCAGCCCGGTGAGCGGCGCGAGCATCGCCCCCGGCTCAAGCGTGCCGATCGCCTGGTCCGCCAGCGATGACGAGGGCCTGCGCTCGTTCGACGTGCATGGCTCGTATGACGGCGGACGAACCTGGCACGTGATCGCGCGTGATCTGCCTGGCAGCGCCCGCAGCTACACGTGGCAGACCGCGCCCGGCAGCGGCTTTGCCAGCGTGCAGGTGCGGGTGGTCGCTCACGACCTGCGCTTCCAGAACTCGTCGGCTACCAACAGCAGCGGCACCACGCCCCCACCGGCGACGCCCACGCCAACACCTGCGCCAACGCTCACGCCGACCCCGCTGCCCACGGCCACGGCGACTCCGACGCCGGACACGGTTTCGATCAGCCGCGCTGAGTACACCGTCTCGAAGAAGCAGCTCAGGGTCGAGGCCAGCAGCACACGGAGCGCGGCGACGCTCAAGGCGTATGTGACGGCGACCGGCGAGTATATCGGCACGCTGAGCAGTGGCGGCAACGGCAGATATAGCGGACAGTGGAGCTGGCCCGTCAACCCCCAGAATATCACTGTGCGCAGTAGCCTGGGCGGCACGGCGACCAGATCTGTAACTGCCAGGTAGTCGGTTGCGAGCGGGAATAGCGGTCTTACGGCCCGTTCCCGCTGCCGCTGGTAGGTGCGACATGCCGTAGCTATGGCGCGGCATGTCGCACCATCGAGCGCCCGATCGCGGATCTGACTCGTTGTTCGCAGTATGGGTCGACGCTAGAGGGTTTCCAGAATGATCGGGGTGGTCGTCGGCTGCGCGCTGCCCCCGGCGGGCTCGACGCTGATACCGAACGCCTGATACTGCCCGATCGGACGCTGCGCCAGGATCTCAGCAGCGCCCTGTCCATTCGGATCGACGCTGAGCAGGCCCACGCTTTCGGGCTGATTGTCGGCGATCAGCCAGAGCTGGTAGGTCTTATCCTGTGGCAGCGCCGCCAGCGCCGTCGTCTTGAGCACGGCACGCGCGCGGCTGGGATCGAACAGCAGGTAGCCCTGCGGCGCTTCGGGATCGGTCGCCGCGAGCGGAACGATGCGCGTGCCGGGCGCGTACAGCACCGCCACCAGCGATTGTTGCTCCGCCAGTTGCCCGCGCAGGCTGGCGATCTCATCCTGGAGCCGCACGGTGCGCCAGCCGAGCAGCGCCACCAGGAGCAGCAGCGCGCCTGAAAGTTGCAGCCCGAGGCGCGGCGAGCGCAGCCACGGCGGGAGCGAAAAGCGCTCCCACCACGAGCGGCGGGTCTTGCCCTGAAGATGTTGCAGATGGGCAACGCGCTGCATCACTTTGCCACGGAGCGCGGGCGGCGGATCGTGCTGATCGGGAGTCCACGCAAAAAGCTGCACAAGCTGCTTGGCCTCCTCTAACAGCGCGCGGCAGCGTGGGCACTCATCCAAATGCTCGTCAACCGCAACCTGCTCGCCGGGCTCAAGCGCACCAAGCGCATACAAATCGATCAGCTCGTCAACATGCTGGTCGGTCATACTTCACCCTCTGTCACAAAGCGCTCTAAGGCTGATCGGAGCCGATCCATACCGCGTCGGATGCGGGCTTTCACGGTGCCTAGCGGATCTCCCAGCGCTGCCGCAATCTCCAGATGACTTAATCCTCCGAAATAGGCCAGCTCGATCGCCTGCTGCTGCGACGGCGGCAGCGAGCGCAGCGCGCGGCGTACTTGCTCCGCCTGGAGGTTACGCAGCACCGACTCGGGCACGTCGTGGCTGCTCGGCTCGTTCGGCAGCGACCACTCGCTGGCCTGCGCGTCGGCCTGCTGCGGGCGGCGCTGACGCTTACGAACGCGATCGATCGCCACATGATGCGTCATGCTCAGCAGCCAGCTCCCGAATCGTCCGCGCTGCGCATCGAACGTGGGCGCGTGACGCCAGACTCGCTCGAACACATCCTGGGTCACTTCCTCGGCATCGGCGCTATCGGTCAGGATGCGCAGCGCCAGCGAAAAGACGGGCCGTGCGTAGCGCGTGTAGAGCGCATCCAGCGCGGCCAGGTCGCCGCTCGCCAGCCGCTCGATCAATTCCTCGTCGGTTGCCTCCACGTTGGAAGTCTCTCCCCACTCTATACGACGTTTCGCTGATGATGCATCGCGGCGATCTCGATCCAGCGTCCGATCCGAGACGACATCCTTCTGGCGCTGATACATGATACACCCACAGAGAACGTCCTGTGCGCTGCGCGCAACAATTGGCCGTCATGGCGCGGTAACGTTGACCTTGCCGAGCATCGACTCGTGACGCTTGCAAAAGTAGGCGTACTCGCCCGGCTCGGTAAAGGTAAAGGCAAACGTGCCGCCCTGCTCGAAGAAGCCTGAGTCGAAGGCGTCGCCGGGCTGGCCCGGCATGCCCGCCGTGATGCTATGCTCGATCGCATCCTCATTCGTCCAAATCACCGTCGTGCCCGTCCGGACGTCCAGGACAGCGGGCTTGAACATGAAGAGCTTGATCGTGGCCGCTGTCTCAGCCTGCGCCGCAGCCGTCGCGCCCGGCTGAGCCGCCTCGGCTGGGACGACCGTCGCGGTCGGCGCTGCCGTGGGCGCTGGCGTGGCCGTCGCAGCCGGTGTTGGCTGTGGGGTCGCCGTCGCGCTTGCCGCCGCAACTCCGCTCGCCGATGGCGGCGTGGTTGTGGAGCCGCAGGCCGCCAGCAGCAGCCCAAGCAGCAGCGCCAGCGTGCCGATCCCTGATCTCATCAGTGGGTTATTCATAGCTGATCCGCTGTGCAGATGATCGATCGCATCTGCCTACCTCTCGTCTTCGCCTGTCTCTACAATGAGGAGCGGGAGCTTCAACTCCCGCTCCGTGGCGTGCCGCTTTGCCCCGCGCAGCACGTTTCCAGCAGCTCCGGCTTAGACCGTACGGCGGTAGCGTCGGGCCAGAGCCAGCCCGCCAAGCATCAGCGCCACGGCCACGACGATCAGTGCGTACAGCATCGGCGTTTCAGCGCCGGTATTCGGCATCATCGCTGGCGTATGCGATGAGTCGTTGGCTGCCGCGCCTGCCGCCGTCGCGCCGAATTTGTCGGGGAACTGCTGGACGATGGCGCTGGCTAGCGGATCGGCGATCATCGACATATGGGCGTATGCGTTGCGCTGCGCGGTATAGGCCTTGGCGTAGTCGTCGGTCGCCTGGGCATCGACGACATCCTTGAGCGTCAGGACGTGGGTCTTGACGAGATCGGCGACGGCATCTTTGGGCAGGTTGGGATTGGCCGAGCTGAGGAACGCGCCGAAGTCCTGGGTGTACTGGGTCAGATCGGCAACCGCCTGGTCCTGCTTGGCCTGGTCCTTGGCGGCGACGCCCTGAGTGTAATCGACGAAGAAGCCGATATGCGTGCGCCAGAGCGGCAGGAAGGCTTGTTCGGCCTCCGCGCCATAGACCGAGCCGATCGCCTTGGAGAGGTCGACGGAGTTGGCGTCGAGCGCGTCGGCTGCCGCCTTGAACTCCGCGTCACGCCCGTGCAGCGCGGCGTTGGTCGCGCTCGACGCCAGCACCACATGCTCTTGCAGGCCCAGGTTGAGCGTTGTGCGCAGGTTCGCGGCGGCTGAGTCGGCGCTGCCAGCGAACTTGTTGGGGAACTGCTTACCGATCGCGCCCGCCAGCGGCCCGGCGATCATATCCATGTGCGCGTAGGACGTGCGGAGCGCGGTGTAGGCTTTGGCCTGATCGCCAGCGGCCTGCGCATCGACGACATCCTTGAGGGTCAGCACATGGGTCTTGACCAGATCGGCGACGGCATCTTTGGGCAGGTTGGGATTGGCGGAATTGAGGAACGCGCCGAAGTCCTGGGTGTACTGGGTCAGATCGGCAACCGCCTTGTCTTGCTTGGCCTGGTCCTTGGCGGCGACGCCCTGAGTGTAATCGACGAAGAAGCCGATATGCGTGCGCCAGAGCGGCAGGAAGGCTTGCTCGGCCTCCGCGCCATAGACCGAGCCGATCGCCTTGGCGAGATCGACGGAGTTGGCGTCGAGCGCGTCGGCTGCCGCCTTGAACTCCGCATCACGTCCGCCGAGCGCCGCATTCGTAGCGCTGGCAGCCAGTATCACATGCTCGCCGAGCTGCGAGCTGAGCAGCGCGCGGAGATCGGATGCGTTGATCGCCGTAGTGGAAGCCTGGGCCGGAATGGCAGCGCTTGCTCCAAGCCAGAGCAGCGTGGCTACGATCAGCAGGGAAAGTTGCTTATACATGAACTCGCTCCTTCATCCATTATTGGGTGTCGTTGTTTCCATCGCACAGATCTGGCGGCTGGAAGACCAAACGATTATGCTCTCCAATCCGCTTGCGTATCCTCGGTGCAAGATGTGCCAGCTCGGTATGCTGCGATGCTGCCTCGCGAGACTCAGCATGTGCAACTTCTAGCTGTCTGCCCTATATTCGTCGCCGGTGCTCGATCTGGATGCAGCAATTTAAAGCAAACAGCGAGGACGGGCTTAAGCCCGTCCTCGCGTGTGTATCGGCTGTTCCGGCCCACACCCCCGGCCTGACGGCCCGCTGTTCTCCGTCGGGCCAGGGGAAAGAGGGAGAGTGTGGGGGACGCCCCCACACCCCCGGCCTGACGGCGGCCTTACGGCGCTGTCACGGTGAACGTCGCTCCCGCGCTGCGTCCGAAGACCTCCGGCGCGTACATCTGGTAGGCCGTCGCCGGGAGCGTCTGGAACGTTCCGGTAGTTGTGGCGCGTGCCAGATAGGTATAGTGATAGGTGCCCTTCGGCAGGTCGGTGGCGAAGAGCGCCACGCGATTGTGATGGATCTCGGTCTGCCCGAAGTACCACCAGTACGGGTACTCGGCCTCGGCATCGGCGTTGGTCAGCGTGGGATCTTGCGCGACATCGGTCACGGTCTTGAGGCTGCTATCCAGCGGCTCCAGACCAGCCGGAAGCATATCCTCGACCGCAAGGTAGCGCACATTCTCCGGCACCGTGAGCGTGAGCCGCACCTGCACGACATCGCTGAGCCTGGCCTGCTTGATCAGCTCGCCGGTGGGCGTCAGCGTGTCGCTGTTGACGGCGATGTACTCGCGCTGAACCGCGAGGCCCTGATCGAGCGGCTCGACCGACGCGGCATCCTCGTAGTAGCGCATCCGCAGGGTGTAGTAGAGCCGTCCCTTGCCGCTCTGGCCGCTGCCCGCCTGCCGCTTGATCGTGAGCTGGCTCTGGCCGCCCGATTTGAGATCAGCCAGCGCGATCACCACATCGATCGGATCGCTGAGGTTGTCGCGATTGACGGTGCCCTCGCTGAGCGTCTTGCCGTCGAGCGCCGCCTGGTAGCTGTAGCTGGCCTCAAGCTCGCCGCTCTGCACGGTGTACTCGGCCAGCGCCATCAGCGCCACCGCCGACTCCTGCGTCGAGCGCCAGTGCCCATCCTCGCGCACGCTCATCAGGTAGCGCGCGGCGTTCGGCACCAGGAAGTTGCCGGCGTCGGTGCGGACGAGCGCCTGAAGCACCAGCGCCGTCGTGCGCGTATCGCTGTTCATGGTCCAGTAGTGCTGCTCGCGCTCCTCCCAGTGGCCGTGTGTCGGCCCAAGGATCGCGCTGCTCATCAGCTCGCCGATCAACGTCTGGATGCGCTCGTCCTCGTTGCCGAGCGTTTGGAGCGTCATCAGCAGGTAGGCCCGACCGTAGATCGCCAGATCGGCGTGCTTGTCGTAGAGCGCGATCGTCCGACCGCGATCGGCCTTGCCCGCCTCTGCCAGCACGAAGAGCACGTAGCTGCGAGCATCGTCAACCGATGGCCCTTTGGCCGGATCGAGCGCATCGCCGTCGAGCGCCGCTTGCAGATAGGCGATGCCTCTGTCGACGACCTGCTGGTCAACGCCGAATCCGGCCTTCTGCGCCTCGATCAAGCCCTGCACGACATACGCCGTCAGATACGGATGGCTCTGGTCGGTGCTCCACCAGCCCCAGCCACCGTCAAGATTCTGGAGGCTGACGAGGCGCTGCGCGGCGACCGTCAGGTTTTGCTCAAGCGACGTTTTGAGCGCCTGGTTTTCGATGCCGAGCTGCTTGTAGATGCGGTACGTTACGGCGTTCGGCAGGAAGCGGCTGACGGTCTGCTCGGTGCAGCCGTAGGGATACTGCTCAAGGTATTCCAGCCCGCTTTCGATCCCGGCGGCAAGCGACGGCACCAGCTCAAGCCGGACCTCGCCCTGCTTGTCGGCGGGCGCTTGCAGCGTCTCGACGGTGGTGTTCTGCACCTGGCCCGCGCTGGCGACGACCTCCGGCGTCATGTAGCGCTGAATCGTGAGCGGCTGCTCGATCGCGTCCTCCAGATCGCCGCCCTTGACCGTGAAGCGCAGCGTGGTCGTGCCCGCCTCCGGCACCTCAGCCGCCCAGCGCACCACCGTCTGCCCATTCGCGGGCACGTTGACGGTCTGCTGCTTGGCCGAGGTCAGCGCGATCTCGCCCGGATCGAGCATCACCGTAGCCTCGATCGCCGCCGACGTGGTGTTGTGGATCACCGCCTGCAACGTCGGCTGATCGCCGACAGTCAGGAAGCGCGGCAGCGACGGTCGGATCAGCAGCGGTCGCGTGGCGATGATGTCGGCGGTCGTCTCTCCCACACGAGTATCGGCAGTCAGGCCGCGCGCGGACATGCGCCAGGTGGTCAGCGTGTCGGGCAGCTTCAGCGAGATCCTGGCCGTGCCGTCGTCGCCCGTGACGACCGACGGGTTCCAGTAGGCGGTGTCGGGAAACTCGCGGCGAACCAGCGCGTCGCCGCCTGCGCTGCCGCCGCCGCCCTTCGCGCCCGCCTGAAGCCGCAGCGTGACCCGATCCATCAGCACGGTCAGCGATTGGGCGGTGATCACGCCCAGGGGCCGCTTCTCGTAGAACGCCTGGCGCAGCGTCGGGTTGGGATCGTCGGCCAGCGTCAGCACCGATTTATCGACCAATGCCAGCCCGACCTCGGCCTTGACGCCTTTGCCGGTGTGATCGGTCGCTTTGATCGTGTAGGCCACCTCGTCGCGCGGCCCGGCGGTTTCTTTGTCGGGCGTGATCGCGATCGTTAGCTCCTGCTGCTCGGTCGAGACTGGCAGATTGACCAGGCCCACGCGCAGATCGGGCGTCGGCACGTCCTTATCCGCCGGTTTGATCAGCACCAGCGAGACATAGACGTTCGGCGCGTAGTCGGCGCTGATCGGCACCTCAAGCAGCTCGGTCGTGCCCTGGATCGTCAGCAGCCGGTGCTCGATCACCTCGCCGCGCTCGATCGTCATCAGCGCGGTCATGCCTTTGTAGGGCGCTGGCACCAGCACTTTGGCCGTCTCGCCCGGCTTATAGCCGGCTTTGTCGGCGATCAGATCGATGCGGTTGGTGTCGTTGACGCCCCAGAAGGTATCGCCGCCGCTGGCCCAGGTGAAGGCGCTCGACTTGATGGTGTGCCCGGCGTCGTCACGGGCCTGCGCGCCGATGCGGTAGGAGCCGCCTTCTTTGGGCGTGAAGCTAATGCTGCCACGGCCCTGCGCGTCGGTCGTCGCCTTTTGCGTCTCGACCAGCGTATCGGTGAACTTGGAGGTCCAGTAGAGCCGCCCGTCGGAGCCTTGCTCGCGGGCGCTGTACCACTCGCGCTGGTAGATGCCGATCTCAAGCGCGCGCTGCGGCACCGGCCTGTCCTGCGGATCGACCGTGATCAGCGAGATCTGCTGCGGCTGGCCGACCTGCGCGACGTAGCCTTCGGGCCGCAGGCCGATGTAGAACGCTCCGGCGTGAACGCTGGCCTGGCCCTGCCCGGCGATCACCTGGCCGTCGACATCGGTGATTTCGACGCTGAGCGTGAGCCTGCGGCTGTGGTTGTTCTTGCCCAGCTCCGCCGGAAGGCTCAGCTTGAGCCGTCCCTGCGCGTCGGTCGTGCCCTTGCCCTCGCTGACCAGCTCGCCGTTGAAGGGGCGCTCGCCGTCGAACCAGCGGTACGACTCGTACGCATCGTCGAAGTTCTCGAAGAGGTAGTTGGGCGCGGTCTGGCTGGTGAAGAAGAGCGGCGTCGCCTGGAGCCGCCAGCGGACCGGCGCGTTGGCGACCGCGCCGCTGGCGAAGTAGCGCGCCGTAACGTCGACTTCCAGCTTCTCGCCCTGGATCAGCTCGGTTTGAGCGGGCGTGACCGTCACCTCAAATGCGGGCTTGCGATACTCGGAGACGGTGAAGCTGCCCTGCACGGCGGGCGGCTGCTCAGGATTCCTGCCCGGCTCGGTGTCCAGCCGCACGATCATGCTGTAGCCGCCGAGTTTGGCGCTGCGCGCGAGCGTCAGGCTGGTGTTGAACGTTCCGAACTCGCTCAGCGGCAGCGTGGAGGTCATGATCGTCGTGCCCTGCGGATCGGCGATCGTCAGGAGTGCCTGCTGGCCCGAGCCGGGCAGCGCGTAGCGCCCATCGTGATCCATGCGCAGCGCGCCACGGATATAGACCGTGTGCTCCGGCTGGTAGAGCGGGCGATCGGTGGAGATGCTGCCGACGCTCAGCCGGTTTCCGTAGTCGGCGGGCAGGCCAAAGTCCCACGGGCCGATCCCGGTGCCCCAGCCGGTCGTAGCGAAGGCGAATCGATCACCCGACGCCGACCAGACATAGATCGGATCGTAGGTGCTGGCGCTGGTGAAATTCGTGTGCAGGATGCCTTCGGCGTCGGTGCTGCCCAGCTCTTGCAGCGCGGGCGGCTGGCTCTGATCAGGCTTCGTCGAGTATGACACCGACTTTGCCAGCAGCGGTAGATCGCTCACTGGCTCGCCGCTGGCGAGATCGACCGCCCAGACAAAGAGCTTGTCGCTGCTGCGCTTGAGCGTCAGCGCGTACGGGCTGACGACCATCAGCCGCCGATCGGCGAGGCCGCCGGCGTTGACCTGCACAAAGTAGGTGCCGGGATCGAGCCGCCCAAGATCGAGCACGTCCACGCGCTCCTCGTTGCGCGCGCCGGGCAGCTTTTGCTGGCCCTCCTTGACCAGCGTGGCCTGATCGGGCTTGAATTGGTTCCATAGATCGTAGTTGGTCAGCAGATCCGGTATCTGGTTGACATCGACCCGCGACAGCCGGTAGCTGACGTTTGGCACATTGACGTAACGTAGCGGAACGCGCGCCGCGACGTTGGCGTTATAGACGCCGATCTGATCCTGGCCGACCATCATCAGCGATGGGCGGAGCGGGCTGGTGCGGAAAGCAACGGTCGCGTCGCTGCCGAGCGAAACGCCGTAGGGATCGCGCGCCGCCGCCCCGACCGTGATGCGGTAGTCGGTTTCCGGCTTCATCGTGAAGCTGATATAGAAGTTGGCCTGGTCGGTCGCGGTGTAGACGCGGCTGGGCTTGGGATCGATCGTCAGGTTGCGCTCGACCGTCTGCCAATCGAGCGGGGTGCTGAAGTTCAGCGCAATGCCCGATCCGACATCGGCGTTAGTTTCGCCATCCGACGGGCGGGAGCTAATCAGCGCAGGCAGCGGCGCGACACGAAAGCGCGCCTGGTAGGCTTTTGCCAGCGCGCCGTCGCCATCCCTGGAGCGGGCCGACGTTTCGACGGTGAGGATGTAGCTTGCGCCGCGCTGCAACGGCTCCGCTGGCGTGAACGTGGCGATGCTGCCCTTGGCGGCGACGGAGCCGGGAATGCTCGCGCCCGCGCTCGACCGCAGCCTGATCGCGGCTTGCAGGCTGGCGAGATCCATCGGCTGGTTGAAGTGGATCTGGAGCGGATCGCGCGGGCTGGCCTGATCGGCGGTGTCCGGCGGCTCGCTCCTGGCGACGGCGGGCTTGATCGTGGCGAAGCTCCAGGCGTGCTCCTGGCCCAGCCTGCCGCCGGTCTGGTCTTGTAGCCCGGCAGCGACACGCACGCTGTAGCGCGTCGAGGGCGTGAGCGCGACCTTCGGCGAGAAGACGTAGGTGCTGGTGTCGAGCCAGCGGCCCTCGCCCTCAAGCGCCGGGGCGATCTCTAGCGGCTGCGGCAGATTGGCCTGCGCGTCCAGGCTGGTCACGGCTACGACCGGATGGTTGAAGCGGACACTGATCCGCTTGGTCGTCGTCAGCACCTCGCTGGTGTCGGGCTTTGGCTCGACCTGATCGACCTCCAGATCGCCCATCACGGTGAAGCTCCACGTCAGCGGCTCGCTGTTGAGCGCCGCGCCGGTGGTTGTGCGGATGCCGGGGGTGAGCTTCGCCTCGTAGCGCGCGCTGCGATCGAGCGGCGCAGCGGGCTTGAAGCGCAGGCTGCCCGCGCTCGTCTCGATCGTGCCCGCGACGGACTCGTTGCTCTCGGCTTTGTAGAGCGTAAAGTGGTCGCGCGCGGAGGCGCTGTCTACGTCGGGAGCAAGCCGCACCTCGATCGCGCTGGTCGTCGGCACGTCGGTCGCGCCGTCGTAGGGCCGCGCTCCGGCCAGCAGCGGCGCTTCGGTGGTGAACTGCCAGCTTACCGGCTGCTCCATCCGCGCGCTTCCATCGGGCGTGATCTCGGCGCGGACGGTCGCGGTGTAGGTGGTGGCGGCGTGCAGGCCGTTCTCAGGATAAAAGCCGTAGAGCGTGGGCGAGAGCCAGCGGCCCAGGCCCGGCTGCTGCGGCGTCAGCGTGAGCGGCTGCGGCAGCGTATCGGCAAGCGTCGGGTCTTGCGCGGCTGCGGCGATCGTCGCGGCATCCACGATCGGCGCTGCGAACTCGACAGTGATCGGCGCGCGCTGGGCCACATCGGTCGCGTCCTGCTCCGGGCCGTAGCGTGCCACTGTAACATAGGGCAGCGTAGCAAACGCAATCGGCGTGGCGCGCTCGATCGACCGACCGAGGATATTCCTGGCAGCGCTGACGGTCAGGCGGTAGCGCGTGTCGTAGCTTAGATCGCCCTGTGGCTGAATGATCACGGCGTTGCGCTGCCACTCCATCGCCAGCGGTACGGCTGGTTCGAGTGCCGCGCTGACAGAGCCGGGCAAGATCCACTGATCGAACTCGACTCGGATGCTGCTCTGTGGATTGACATCGGACGCGCCATCGGATGGAGTGACGCGCACAATGCGCGGCCCGGACAGCGCCAGCGGGCCGAGGAATACGCCCAGCACGACGATCACGAGCGCTGCGATGGCGAGCAGCACGTTGCGTCGCGTCAGGTTTGGCTTTAAAGATTTCATCGATCCCTCCAAGTATGGCGAGTGCAAATGAAGCTATGGTTGACGCACGACGAACTGGACGGTTTCACTGGACCTCTGTCGCCCCTGGTGATCTTCGACGACGACGGTTGCGCGGTGCAGCCCCGGCGCAAGCGCCCAGAACGCGCGGTAGGGCGGGCCGCTAAACGTGGCGAGCGGCGCGTCGTCCACGTAGATCGTGAGCCGGGCAACATCGCCTCCGGCGCGCGCCTGCATCTCGATCTGCTGGCGCTCGCGGGGAATGCCGGGGCTGAGCGAAAAGACCGCTCCTGTTACCGGCGCGGTCAACACCGGCTGCGCCTGCATTGCCAGCGCAATCTGTGCGTCGGCGCTGTCGGGCTGGCTCGCAGCGGCGGCGCTCTGCTCCTCCGGCAGCGGGCAGATCTGCTGCGGCACGCGGGGCAGCCCGACGCGGTTCAGCCACGTCTCGGCCTCAGGCGGCAGCAGCCGGTAGCTGCGCATCACTGTGCGCTCCGGTGGATAGCCCGCCGGAGCGCGACAGTCGAGATCGGGATCGACCGCGACGTTGACATGCGTATCGTCGGCTTCGGTCGGCTCCGTCCCGGCGATAAATCGCTCCAGCTTCGCGCCGGGGCAGGTCGGTGATGGGAGCTTGCCGCCCTCGGCGCAGATTGGCAGCTCGACAATCCCCGCCGGGCGGCTG
>DASUTC010000035.1 GCA_036374795.1 Herpetosiphonaceae bacterium | reverse complement strand
CGCTCGGATCGTCGAAGTTAACCGTCTTCTTGATGAAGCGCAGCCCCAGGACATTGGCATAGAAGTTCAGGTTGCGCTGGGCGTTGCCGCTGATCACGGTGATATGGTGAAGGCCGCTGATGGTGCCGGTCACGGAGTTCCTCCTGCAAGATCCTACGTCTGGGATGGCGGTCGGCAATTAGCCCTGGCGAACGTTGGTGAGCCAAGATTGTAGAGGACAGGTTGGAGTCGTGAGTGGGGCTGGGAGGAGATGTAGGGCGAGGTCTCCCACTATCTACTCGCACTTCTTCCCCGGACGCTTCATCGAAGAGACCGGGTCGTCCAAGGACATCGACTTCGTCGAGCTCACCGTGCAGGTGCTCTTTTGACCGGCGCCTCGCGAATATCGACAAGCGCAACGATGGCCTGGCGCTGATGGGCGCACTGTGCGCCGGTCTGACGATCGAGAGTTCGCGCGATCGACGATACGTTTAGTGCGTTCGCTCTCGGCCCTCGCGGCAGAAGCATGACGGTTGGGGAGAATGGGGATGGCGATAGGCGAGGGCTCTTTTCTGACCGGTGCCGCGGTCTTTCTCGGCGCCGCCGTGGTCGCGGTGCCGATCTTCAAGCGGCTCGGCCTCGGCTCGGTGATCGGCTATCTGGTGGCGGGCGCGGCGATCGGGCCCTTTGGCCTGGCCCTCATCGAGGATGCGGAGGAGGTGCTGCATTTCGCCGAGTTCGGCGTGGTGCTGCTCCTGTTCATCATCGGGCTCGAGCTGAAGCCCTCGCGTCTTTGGGTGATGCGGCGCGACATCTTCGGGCTCGGTCTCTCGCAAGTGATCGTCACCGGTGCCGTGCTCACGGCGCTGCTCGTTGCCGTAGGCCTGGCGATGCGACCGGCGCTTGTCGCCGGCCTCGGCCTGGCCCTGTCCTCCACGGCCTTCGCGCTTCAGATCCTCGAGGAGAAAGGAACGCTCAACAGCCCCTACGGCAACAGAGCATTCGCCATCCTGCTGTTCCAGGACCTGGCCATCGTGCCGCTGCTGGCACTGGTCGCGCTGCTCGGCCCCGGCGCTACAGGCGAGGCGAGCAATCCCTGGCTCGAGGCCGGCAAGATCATCGGCGTGATCGCGGCCGTGGTGATCGTCGGCCGCTACCTGCTCCGGCCCGTCTTCCGGATCATCGCGCTGACGCGCGCCCGCGAGGTCTTCACCGCAGCGGCGCTCCTGCTGGTGGTCGGCACGGCCTTGATCATGGCGGGCGTCGGGCTGTCCATGGCCATGGGCGCTTTTCTCGCCGGCGTGCTGCTGGCCGATTCCGAGTACCGGCATCAGCTGGAAGCCGACATCGAGCCGTTCCGTGGCTTGCTCCTGGGCCTCTTCTTCATCGCCGTTGGCATGTCGGTAGACTGGCTGCTCGTGCTGGACAACATCCTGACCGTGCTCGCCGGCGTGATCGGCTTGCTGCTCGTCAAGGCCCTGCTGATCTACGGCCTCTGTCGTCTGTTCGGTGTCGGAGATCGGGATGCGCAGCGGGTCGCCGTGACCATCCCCCAGGGCGGCGAGTTCGCGTTCGTCCTGTTCAGCGCCGCCGCTGGTGCTGCGGTCATGGCCGCCGAAGTCGCGAATCTGCTGGTCGCCGTCGTCACGTTGTCGATGGCGGCAACGCCGCTCGTGGGTACCCTCTATGAGGTTGCAGTGGCGCGCCTCACCAGCACCACCGCCGACGTCGAGGACGTGTCGCGGGCCGAGCAGAAGAGCGTGATCATCACCGGCTTCGGGCGCGTCGGGCAGATCGTGGCGCAGCTCATGCATGCGCAGGGCATCGGCATCACCGCCGTCGATCACGATCCCGAGCGTATCCAGATCGCCGAGAAATATTGCAACAAGGTCTATTTTGGCGATGTGCGCCGTGCCGACGTGCTCGCCGCAGCCGGTGCCGGCAAAGCGCGGCTGATCTTCATCTGCGTCGACGATCCCGAAGCCTGCAACGCCGGGATCAGCCACGTCCGGGCGGCATTCCCCAAGGCGCAAATCCTTGCCCGCGCTTTCGATCGTAATCACGTGCTGCAGCTGATGCAGATGGACGTCGACTACTTCCTGCGCGAGACCTTCGAGTCGAGCGTGGCGATGGGCAAGGAGGGCCTGCGGCGTCTTGGCCTCGATCCGGCCAAGGTGGAGGATATCGAGCAGGAATTCCGGCGCCGCGATCAGGAGCGGCTCTCGATCCAGCAGGCCGAAGGTGAGTTCGCCGGCGTCGAGAAAGTCTTCGCCCGCTACGACGAGGCCGCATCGCAGAAGCGATCGAACCCCTGAGCGCTACCTATCCAGATGCTCACAGAGGAGACACGGGATCATGACCACGCCACGCAACAGCGCGCAGGCTGAACTATGGCCTGCCTTGCCCTATGAGGATTGGAAAGACACCTGCACCACGCTGCACCTGTGGACGCAGATCGTCGGCAAGGTCCGGCTGGCCCAGACGCCGTGGGCCAACCATTCGTGGCACGTCACCCTTTATGTCACGCCGCGTGGCCTGACCACCTCCCCGATCCCGTACGACGGACGCGCGTTTCAGATCGATTTCGACTTCATCAATCATGCGCTGCTCATCCGGACGAGCGATGGCGGCGAGAAACGCATGCCGCTCGCTCCCAAGCCGGTCGCCGACTTCCACGACCAGCTCATGGCTGCGCTCGCCGAGCTTGAGATCCGGGTTCGGATCCACGGAAGCCCCAATGAGCGACCTAACCCGATCCCGTTCCGCGAGGATCGCGAGCACGCCGCCTATGACCCGGACTATGCGCAGCGCTTCTGGCGCGTGCTCGTCCAGGCGGATCGGGTGTTCAAGCAGTTCCGCACGGGTTTCCTCGGCAAGGTCAGCCCGGTTCACTTCTTCTGGGGCAGCTTTGATCACGCGGTGACGCGCTTTTCCGGTCGCAAAGCGCCGCTGCACCCTGGAGGGGTGCCCAGTCTGCCGGATTCCGTCACCCGCGAGGCGTATTCGCACGAGGTGAGCAGTGCCGGCTTCTGGCCGGGCGGCGGCGCGATCGACTATCCGGCGTTCTATTCCTACGCCTACCCCATACCCGAAGGTTTCGCCGCGGCGCCGGTGCGGCCGGAGGCGGCGTTCTTCCATCAGGCGATGGGCGAGTTCATCCTGCCCTATGATGCCGTCCGGGACGCTGATGCGCCGGACGAAGTGCTGCTGGACTTCCTACAGACCACCTATGAGGCGGCGGCGAA
>DASUTC010000034.1 GCA_036374795.1 Herpetosiphonaceae bacterium | reverse complement strand
CTGGGGCGCGCAGGCGAAGCTCGGCGTGCTGCTCGCCACCTTCGGCATGACACCCGCGCCGCTCATGCTATACTGGATGACGCGCTCCGTGCCGCTGATCATGACGGTCATCGAGGCGTTTTTGCTGCCGCGCTGGAACTGGCCCTGGACGCCGCGCGGGGCGCAGGTGACGCCCAGCGGCGGCTATCGCTGGCTGGTCTTTGGGGCGGTGCTCACGCCAGACGTGTACACAACCGCTGCGGGGCTGACCGGGTGGGTCGCGGGCGTGCTTGGCCTGAGCGTCGGATGGAGCGTCGTCGGGGCGGCGATGCTGGGTACGGTGATCGCGATCAGCCCGGAGAAGATCGGGCGCCGGGTGCTCGCCGAGCTGCAGGCGCTCTGGACACCGGTGATGATGCAGCGTGGCAGACGGCCACGCGCCGAGCGAGGGGACGCATGAGCGAAGCAGGCATCATCGTGCAACTCCTGGCAGGCATGGGCGGCATGTACACGCTGGCCCAATCGTTCAAGCTGCCTCGGCTCTACCGCGAGTGGCAGGCATTCCAGACCTGGCGGCAGCGTTCCGAGGGTGCCGCGCCACACGCGGGGCGGAGCGGGCACACGAGCGCGGATCGTCCTGTCGATCCCCGGCCACCCGCAGGCCCGGCGCGTCGGCTTCCCGGTGCGGGCGCGGCGATGGCGCACCCGCCTGCGCTGACGCCAACGCTTGCCGAGCTGCTGCGTCTGCTGCCCACCGCCCGCTACCGCATCCCCCTGGGCTGGAGCGTCACCCAGGAGGGACGCGCCGTGCTCTCCTGCGGCGCGCTGGTCGACGACATCAACCATATCGGCGTGACCGGCCAGAGCGATATGGGCAAAGACAACGCCGTACGCATGATCCTGCTCGCGCTTGCCGCGCTGCACAACCCCAGCGAGGTGCAGATGTGTATCCTCGACGGCAAGGGCCTCGACTTTGCCGACTGGAAGGGCAAGGCCCACACCTGGGGGGTCGCGTCCGACCCGGAAGAGCTGAAGCCCCTGATGGAGGCGCTGACCGCCGAGCGCAAGCGCCGCCGCACGATCCTCGAAGCGGCGGGCGTCAAGAAGTGGGAGCAGTACCGCGGCGGCGATCTCCCGCTGCTGGTGGTGTATATCTCCGAGCTGTCGCTGCTCGCCGACGCAGCCGGAAACGCTGATCTGCGCCGCTGGCTCAACTCCGAGCTTGCCGCCGGTCGCGCCTTTGGCCTGCGCTATATCGTCGCCACGCAGAATATGAGCAACCACGGCACCGGCTGGCGCTCGCAGATCGGGCTGTATCTCGCGGCGTTCCAGCCGGATGACAGCCAGGACGAGCCCAACACCGGGATGAGCACGCGCCAGATCGCGGCGCGCGGCGCGGTGCCGCCGTCGCAGCTTCCGGGACCGCCGCTCGGCAAAGGGGTCTTTACGATCGTCACCGGCGGGATGGCTGCCACGGTGCGCGTGCCGCTGATCGACGAGGTGGAGCTGGCCGCCCGCCTGGGGCGGATGCCGGGCCGCGAGCGCGCGCTTCCCAGCCCGTCGCTCGAAGCGATTGTGGGCCTGGGCGAAGCCAGCGCAGCCCCAACGGCGGTATCGCAGGATGCAGGTCCAGATAAGCCCGCAGTGCCGGAGCCGCCGACGCCTGCCGAGCCGCCCGTTGATCTCCCGCGCCTGCTCAAGCGGCTCGATGATGCCGACGCCAAACACCGCCAGGCCGAGCAGCGCATCGACGCCCTGATCACGCTGGCGCTCAGCAACGGCGTGCCGCCGACCACGATCGCCAGGCAGATCGGCGGCAAGTATAAAACCGCGCTCGATCGCGTCACCGAGCTGAAGGGGCGACTCCAGCTTGACCAGCTGCGCGATGCGGACAGCGATGCGGATACCGACGACGACGGAGGCACAGACGGGTCGTTAGAGCCGAGCGCATCTACGATCGGCCCGGCCCGCCCGGCCATGAGCGCCTGATCTGAAGCACGACACCGAGCATGTGGAGGAGTGAGCACCGATGACGGCGCTGTTTGGCAGCATTACCTTCGATCAAACGCCGGTGGTGACGACGACGCTGGATGATCTTGATCTCCAGGCGGTCGCGCAGCACCTCGACTATGCCCGCACCCAGGGGCGCTACCGCGGCGAGGCGATCGATCCGATTGACTTTCTGATCGAGCAGCGTGCCGTCGTCGAGATCGAGTCGGCGGTCATCCCGACGGTCGCCGGGATTCTGTTCTTCGGCAAGCAGCCGCAGCGCCACCTGCCCTACGCCACGATCAAGCTCGCGCGCTACCGCGGCCAGGAGATCAATGCCAACGAGGTCCAGCATATCGACGAGTACAGCGGCAGCGTGCGGCAGCAGATCGATCGGGTTGTCACCTATCTGAACGACCATGTCGAGCGCGGGTATGCGCTCGACGGCGGGCCGCAGCGCGTCGAGCAGCCGCAGTATCCGCCCACCGCGCTGCGTGAGCTGACGGTGAACGCCGTCGCGCACCGTGATTACACGATCATGGCCTCGTCGATCCGCATCGCGATGTTTCAAAACCGGATCGAGTGGGCCAGCCCCGGCTCACTGCCGTCCAGCGTCACGCCGGAGAATATTCTGGACATGCAGTTCGCCCGCAACCCGCTTCTGGCCCAGCTGCTCTACCAGAGCGGCTATGTCGAAGCCTATGGACAGGGGCTCGATACCGTCTTCAATATCCTTCAGGCGCAGAACCTGCCGCTGCCGACGATGCGCGAGTCGGGCGCAACCTTTGTGATCGGCATCGAGGGCCACCAGCCGATCGGGCTGGACGCCGAGCAGCTGTCCAGCCTGACGGACGCGGAATACCAGATCGTCGCCGTGGTGCGGGCGCGCCGCTCGGCCACGACCCAGGACATCATCGACGCCCTGGCTGCGCGCAGCGAGCGCTCGGTGCAGTACGATCTCAAGCGCCTCGTCGAGCGCGGGGTGCTCCAGCGGGTCGGCAAGGGCCGCGCGACGACCTACATCCTGCCGCGGACGTAGGCGATCGGTCATCACCCGGACGGCGAGCGGCACTATCTGTGCGTGGGGTGCGCATCTTATCCCAGAGCCGTCCTCCAGGTGTCTGCATGCCGCGATCCCCGGCGATCGGGCACCAGCGAAACCTGCTCCCCGCTGACGTTCAACGCAGCGCCCGTTGCGCTATTTTGCGCTATTTTGCACTATGGACGGTAGATTAGTGCAAAAAACCCCGGTCGGCGGCCCTCACACAGCCCGATCGTTGCACTTAAGCGCCTCATTTTTCGAGAAACGAAGCTCACAGGACCACCATAGTGCATACCCCGCCGTTCCGGTTCGGGGCGACCCGTGGAGGCGTTCGCGCGTGACGTGCGGGCAGGGACTCTGACCGCGTCTACCAGGCTTTGCACTTAACGACACGGAATTGCACCGAGAAAGCCGAATTTGCACTTAAGATTCTGAAACTTGCGCTTAAATTGCACCATTAGCTCTTGATCATTGCACTATATTTTCTTAAGCTTGATCCAGGTATGGATCAGCAGGGAGCGTGATCGGATCGTCATGCGTCTGTGGGCAGCAGACGCCCTGCGTGACCGGTAGCACGAGCACCCAGAAGGAACCGCGATGTAAGCGATTGTCATCAGCACCTCTCCATATCGAGCGATCGATATGACAACCGAATTAAAACGAAATGCCGCCCGCCTGGAGGTTGGAGGAAAACCCTTCCGAACTCAGGGAAGCGACAGATTCGTCTGCAGTGCTATGCAGAGGCTGGCACCTTCAGTATAGCAGTCTGACTCATTCTGTCAATCCCCTGATCACCTCCAGCGAGCGGCCTGGGGGATTTTTATGTCCAAAACCACCCGCGCGCCGCGTCCGGCGCAGCGGCAGGGTTGTTGCATCCTGAAATCGGCCCAGATCCGGGTCAGGATAGTCCGCCCTGCCGTTCCATGGAACCACGCCCACCGGGCGCGGCCACTGCTCCCCTCCGACACGTGCAGCAGAACAACGGGACCTCCAATACTCAGGCACCCGGACAGCCCGATCCCGGCGCACGCGACGCGACGACTCACCAGCACGTGCCAGTAAGGAGGACCCGATGCAGACCACCATGAAACCCGATCGATCAGCTCTCGCCTACGATCCGAATGAGACGCTTGCCGCGTTCCAGGCCCGCCAGCACCGGGCCTACGAGGCCGGACGCCGCGCGCTCCACGAGCGGCGGATCAAGGTCCAGCTGCTCCACCTCTACGAGTCCCTCGTGCGCTGCGTGGGAGCCAACCAGTACGCCTGGGTCGGCGAGGCGTATCTGGCCGAGGAGTTCGGCGTGGACGTGGCGACGATCAAGCGCTGGATGGCGAAGCTGGTCCAGGCCGGGTTGATCCGCCGTCAGCGCCGCTTTGCCACGACCTCGCTGACCTTCATCACCACCTACGATCGGCCTGCCCTGGTCGAGGCCGACGACACAGACGACACGGACGAGGTAGACCCAGTGACCGCACAGCACGATTCAGCAACCGCACACGTCAATTCTGTCTCCGCACCAGCAGCCCCACAGCCGGAGGTGCAGACCGCGCACGACGCGGGCGTTTCTTTTGTGCCCGAATCTGCGCCCACGTTCGGCGCAAATCTGCGCCGACTTAACCTTAAAACTGATCACTTAAGTTTTGGTGGTGGTGAGTCCTCCAGCGCTGCGGGCGCGGGCGCAGATCGGGAGGTGACGCAGCTCCTCGAACGGGAGGGCGTAGCCGATTTCTTCCTCGCGCCCATGCTGTCCCAGAAGTCGCTCGACGAGCTGCGCGCGGTGAGCACGTACCTGAACCACCAGCGCAACGTCGTGGACCGGCCCAAGCTGTTTGCGTGGCTGGTCAGCCGGGACTTCGGCGCGCAGCTCCTCAGCGGCAAGCACACCCGGCGCCGGAAGCAGCGGCCACAGCCTCCAGCCGACGGCCAGACATACCTCTCCGGCGAGCTAGCCTACCTGATCCAGGGGTGGAGTGCGGCCCAGGAGGACGCACCACCGGACGCCCAGCCTGTGCCAGCGCCGAGCGCATCCCAGGACGGCGGAGCACCCCCCAGCACGCTGACGGAAACCTGGCAGCAGGTGCTCGATCGCTTACGGCAGGCGCTGCCCGCCAGTGAGTTTGTGACATGGTTTCAGGACGCGGCCCTCGTGGACCTCACCACCGAGCGGGCCGTAGTTGGGGTGCCGAATATCTTTGCCCGCGAAACATTGACCCAGTGCTACCAGGCGCAGATCGCCCAGGCGCTCTACGCGAGCTGCGGGCGAGCCGTGCCGGTGCAGATTGAGCTTGGAGGACCTTAACACGATGGAGTTTCGCTCTCTTTCACACGCACCGATCCACCCCAGGAGGGAGCCATGATGCGCGCCTTACAGATGACCGACCGGGATCGGGCGATCTTGCAGAGTCTGGCCGAAGCGCGCTTCCTCACGATCGCGGCGCTGGAATGGCTGCATCTTCCAGCCCGGCGTGGTCACTGGGAAGCGGCCTATCGCACCCGGCAGCCCTATATTCCCAGTCGCTCGCTCTACGACCGGATGAAGCGCATGCATGCGGCCAAGCTGGTGCTGCGCATCAAGCGGTCCGTGACCCACGCCAGCGCGGGCTTTGGACGGGAGCCGGATGTGTATGCGTTGGCTCCCGATGGCGCGGCCTGGCTCGCCGAGGCTGCTGGGATCACGGCACCGGCTATCCGCGCGGATCGGCTCCGGACCCGCTCCGTCCATACGCTGGCGCACAGTGTCAGTATCGGCACCTTCTACGCCGCGATGCGGACGAAAGTCGAGGCCATGGGTCTGCGCGTGACCGGCTGGCAATCAGACCACGCGCTGTCGCAGAGCAACTATGATCGGCTGCTGGTTCGTGTCACACAGGCGAATGGCGCGGTCACGCAGCAGCGATTGCCGGTCCTCCCCGACGGCGCGTTCTCCATCGTGAACCAGGGGACGCGGTATCTGTTCTTCGTGGAGATCGATCGCGGGCGGCATGTGTCCACCTAGCGGGAGAAGATCATGGCGTACGAGGCGTATGTGCGCAGCCCGGAGCTGAAGGCGCGCTACGGCGTCGAGGCGTTTACGCTGCTGACGGCCACCACGAGTGAGACGCAGCGGCAGCAGCTCATGCAGGCGACGGCACAGATCAACGCGAAGCCGGGTGGACGGTATCTCTTTACACGCCTCGACGATCTGCACCCACTGTCGATTGGACACGCCTGGTTGCGGATCGGCGCGGCCACGCCGAGCACGGGCAGTGTTGGGGGACGACCCTTTACCCGGATGCAGGTGGAGGCGGTGCCGCATGTGTTGCTCAAGTGAGGGCGCAGGGGGTGGAAGATCCCCTGGAAAAACGGGTGGAAAAGACTTCTACCCCCATATTCCAGGGGTTGTTCCAGGGGGCGCGCAGGATCAGGTGTTACGACGTATCCCGCCGCCGAGGGCAGCTCGGCCCGAACCGGTGACTGCCCATCGGGGCAGGAGGCTAACGCCTCGCTCGCTTGTTCGGCCTCGGACCCGTGGCGGCGGGATGCGCCCGACGGCGGGCGCGTGGCACCGGCTGCGCCGGGCCTCCCCCTCTCCCACGCGGGCGGCGCGGACTTTGGGCTACTGCGCCTGCGTTGTCCGCAGGCTCGTTGCCGCCGTCGCCCAGCGCCCCCGGCTGCACTCACGTGCGTTCGCTTGGGGTTCCGGCGGTTCGCCTTCACCCTGGCAGAGGGGGAGGCCCGGCATCGGCGCTTTGAGGTGTCAAGGGTTATCCTGATCTCGGAGGTGGTACAGACCCCGCAGCTCGTGCGGATCTCGATAGCGCCTCAGCCGTGCCACGCGCCCCGCTTCCGCGTGGTACGCAGGCGCTCCGCACCAGCCGCACGGGACAAGCCCGGCGTCCGAGGCGGAGTATGCCCGCAGCAGTTCGTTCATGTTGTCGGTGCCAGCCCAAGACACGGTGCTGGCCGTCGGACGGGCTATGGTGATAGCCTACATGAGCAAGGGAGAACACCATCATGAGTAATGATCTCAACAAAGTCCAGTTACTCGGTCGCGTGGGGCGGAACCAGAAGCCAAGTACACATCGCAGGGATCGTTGATCGTCACCTTTCGCGTCGCGACGGGACGGATGGACAAGGACAGCGCGGGCAACCTGTGGGAAGACACCGAGTGGACGAACATTACGTGCTGGAACAAGCTTGCGGAGGTAGCCCAGGACTATCTACGGAAAGGATCGCGCCTCTATGTGGAGGGGCGGTTGCAAACGCGGTCGTGGGAGGATCAGGCCACCGGCCAGAAGCCGTACTGGACCGAGGTGGTCGCCCAGGACATCATCTTTCTGGATCGCCGCCAGGAGGTGTCTGCATCGGAGGGTGAAGCAGAGCAGCGCGTGCCACCACCGGCCCAGCCAGGGCCAGCGACCAAGCGATCAGGATTCGTGCCGGGGGTGACGCCACGAACCCGGATGCAGACCATGACACCGACCGACAAGGAGACGGACGATTTGCCGGTTTAGACCGCCGAGCGGTGCGCGAGCACGGAGCATCTTCTCAGATCTCCCTGCTCGTCCTATACTACACGTTACTCCCAGGTATTCCAGAGCTTCAATCGCTGGTGCAGAAAGGAATAGGCGATGGCGCAGCCGCCTTCCGTGGTGCTCCGTCAGCAGTGGCAGCTTCAGCGACTCATCGGGCGGGTGCCGGAGCAGCGCATGCTGGAGCAGATGCTCAGAGAGGACATACCCAACCGACGAGGGCGAACCATTGTTATTACCGGGCCGCTGGGAAGTGGCAGGGCGGCCCTTGCGCGCTTTGCCTTGTGGGAAAGTCTATATAAGCTGCCCCGGAGTTACGAGATCGCCGCTCCCGCAGGCAAGCTCTATCAAACACCACCACCGGAAGACACACAGGCACTCCTCCGCTGGGAGGCACAGGGCGATGTAGCACGCCGGGCGTTCTTGGGGGACATTGCGCAGCGCCTGCCGTTTCCGATCGGGACGATCGTGGCCGTCCTCACGAGTCTGCTGCCAGAGGCACAACGGCAGGCACGAACAGCCCGCCTGAGTGCATCAATCACACCGCTTGATCTTCTCCCCCTTGTGGCCGATGCAGCGGGGGCAGCCCCCTTTGCGCTCCATATTACGGGCGTCGATGCCCCAGATCTCGATCGTCAGTGGGTGGAGGTCGTCATCGAGTTGGCGCAGTTCATCTATGATCGGTGGCCGGTACTGCTCCTTATCAGCATGGAGTCGCCCCGCTCACTTATGCTGCTTCAGGAGTACCAAGCCACCACGTTGCAATGGAGCGTGCGCTCGCTGGTGGAGGCAGGGATTGTCCAGAATTGGCATCTAGGGCCGGTCAGTAAGACAGATGTGGCGCACTATATTCATCAGCCAGTTGATGATGCGGTCATCGATCAGTTGCATGTGCTTTCCGGGGGATGGCCGCTGATGGTACAAGCGCTGTGGCGGGACTGGCGGAACAGCGCGCACAAGGCAACGCGCGGAGGGGAACGAACGCCGATCCTGACAGGGGATGGATTTGTCGAACCGTGGCGGTTTACCCCGTATGGTGCGCGGAGTGCCCAGCATGTGGAAGCAGTGCGAGATACGCTGCTGGATGCCTACCCCGATGTACTGGACATGCTGGCGGTCCTCCTCAACGAGGAGGAAGATCCCCGGACGGCGCTCGACTATATCTTAGGGATTGCTGCCCTCGAAGGCCGAACCTTTACGGGGATGGCTGTGGCGAAGGCGTGCGGCTTCTCGTATGACGATGAACTTGAGGAAATATTCGATGCCCTGGTACAGGCTGGGATGCTGATCCATGAGCCGGGTGATGTGGTCGGTGTCCCGACCGAGACAGGGACCCAGTGGTTATACTGCTACCGATTCAGGCTGCCGATCTGGTGGCATCTCTTTCACGAAGGATGGTCAGTGGAGGCACGTCAGGAAATGGTGGTAGCGCTCGCTACCGCGTTAGAAGCGACCTATGGCCGCTATGTCTGGCAGCGAGCAATGGTGATCATCGGATTATGGGAGCAGATTGGGCGGGAGTCATTGGCCCGAATGCAGCGCCACCTCTGGGATCAGTGGGCGCACATCAGTGTCTTAGAGGGGCACGCACGGGATGCAACGCACTATGCGGAACAGCACGGTACGTGGTTAACGGCCCACGATGCCTGGCTGAAGGTCGCTGCTGCAATGTGGAGCTATGTCCCTGACGATCTGGCGTTTGCAACGTTTGATCGGGCACGCTCACTCGCAGAACGAGCGGGGAGTCCGCTTGCGATCGCGGAAACGTTAGCTCATATGGCAAATAGAACGAATCTGCGTGGCAACTGGGGGCAAGCCGAACAGTGGACTCAGGAAGCACTTGCAGTGGTAGCACCATATCATGATACGGCAATGCAACGTGTTCGGGGATTGCTCTGGCATGAGATCGGGGTGGTGTACGCGGCACAGGAGCAGTGGGCGGAGGCATTGGACTACTACGCGCAGGCGCGGGTGTTGGAGGAAGCGCACGGTCAGCCAGCCGCCTTAGCGGTGACGTTGCACGAGATCGGGCGGGTGTACGCGGCACAGGAGCAGTGGGCGGAGGCATTGGACTACTACGCGCAGGCGCGGGTGTTGGAGGAAGCGCACGGTCAGCCAGCCGACTTAGCTGCGACATTGCACGAGATCGGGCGGGTGTACCAGGAACAGGAGCAGTGGGCGGAGGCATTGGACTACTACGCGCAGGCGCGGGTGCTCAAGGAAGCGCACGGTCAGCCAGCCGACTTAGCTCGGACATTGCACCAGATCGGGCGGGTGTACCAAGTGTTAGGTGATCAGGAGAAAGCCAACAATTTCTTCAATCAAGCAGAGAAGGTGAAAAAAAACCCTGATTCATCAGCAGGTGCTTCTAACCTTAGTAGTCAAACATAGATTTGGTCTGTCCATCTACCTCTCTTATATGTCGCACTTGTTTTGTACCGATAATCTTAGCTTCTCCACGCAACTATGCAGCATATCACACTCTTTTTCTTATTCATCGCTGCCCTTGTCTTGAGCAGCCCCAACGCTACGATCACCGCCCAGCCGGTCGCGCCGCAGCTCCAGATCCGGGAGGCCGCGACCGGCGTCCGTATTACCGTCGCCGGTACAGACCAAGCTACCTGGCCCACCATCGAAATCGGCGGCACCGAGATCCCGGCCCAGCTCGTTGTTGTACACCTTGCGCACACCACACCAGCCCACCCGCTCATCTCCACCCTGGACTGTCGCCCGTGGGCCGGTCAGCTCAGGCCGAGCACCCGCCCCATCCCCCAGGCCAACGGGCAGGCGCGCCCGGATCTCACCGTGCCCAGCAAACGGGCGATCCCAACCACGCCGATCACCCGGCTCCGCGAGGGCATGAGCCGCGGCCAGCGCCTGGCCGTCTTCGCCGTCGTGTCGATCTTCGAGCACGAAGGTAGGCTCTGCCAGCTCACCCACCTCGAAGCGACGATCCCCGGTGCGCAGCGCGTGGGCGACACGATGCAGGCCAGCACGACGTGGTGGCCCAGCGCCAGCACAGCCCCAACCAACCCCGCCGCAAGCCGCCCAGCGCTCCGGGTCCTTGTCCGCGAGGCCGGGATGCAGCACATCAGCGGCGCGGCACTCACACGCAACATCCCAAGCGGCACCTCACTCGATCCGGCGCGGCTGCACCTCGCGCATGCGGGCCAGGACGTCGCGATCCAGCTCATCGGCGCGGCGGACGGGCGACTTGATGCCGACGACGAGCTGCGCTTCTACGCCCCAGAGGTCGGCGATCGCTGGAATGCGGCCAGCACCTACTGGCTGACCGTCGAGGACCAGCCAGGCCGCCGCATGGCGGTCAGGGCGGCAGGCGCAGGCAGCGCCCCGCTGCGGACGACGGCGCAGGAGTCGGGAAGGTGGCAGCCGCGCGCGATCTACGACTCGACGTTGCCCGGACCGGACGGCGATCACTGGTTTGCGGCTGAGCTGCGCAGCGGCCCGGAGCAGGCAGGAGGGCCGATCAGTATCCCGCTCACAGCCACCCTGCCACGCGCTGCCGGTCCCGTGACGATCACCCTCACCGGCAGCGCCTACACGACCGGCCCGCACCGACTTGAGCTGCTGGCAGGGGCGGCGACGGCCAGCGTGGAGTGGATAGGCACGGGCGACTGGAGGCAGACGGTCACGCTCGACACCGACGCGCCGAGCGTTGAGGTTATGCTGCTCGCCGGAGCCGCAGCGAACGGCATCGAGATTGACCAGGTGCAGTGGACACGTCCAGTGGCCTTGGAGGTTGAGGGCCAGGGCGCGACGTTCCAGGGGGAGCCGGGAAGCTGGCGCTACGAGCTGCACGGGATTGCCAACGACCAGGCGCTCTATGATGTGACCGACCCGGCGCAGCCGGTGCAGCTCACGCTGGAGGGCGGCAGCTTCGAGGACGGGCCGGAGCCCCGCCGCTATCTCGTGACTGGCGCGACCATCCTGCACACGCCCGAGGTGCAGCGGCATCAGCCGATCGATCTCGTGACGCCCCGTGTCAAGTGTCGCCCGCAAGTGCTCAATGATTCTCATCAATACTGCACAGATCCATTGTCGGCAAAGGTGCCCAATCATGTCCGTGGCTGACCCGATCCTGATCTTCCGTTAGTGGTCTGGCGTGTGTCCCGTCGGCGTGC
>DASUTC010000033.1 GCA_036374795.1 Herpetosiphonaceae bacterium | reverse complement strand
GGGGCGCGCGGACCAGCAGGTGAAGATCCGGGGGTTCCGGATCGAGCTGGGGGAGATCGAGGCGGTGCTGGGGCAGCACGCGAGCGTGCGCGAGGCGGTCGTGATCGCCCGCGAGGACACGCCGGGCAACAAGCGGCTGGTAGCGTATGTGGTTGCAGAACACGGCACCAAGACCAAAGAACAACCTGCGAACGCGGACTTGAGCGGCAGCGAGCTGCGGCGCTTCCTGCAAGGCATGCTGCCGAGCTACATGGTGCCGAGCGCGTTCGTGCTGCTGGAGGCGCTGCCGCTGACGCCCAACGGCAAAGTCGATCGCCGGGCGCTGCCCAAGCCCGACAGTGCGCACCGCGATTCGGAGGCCGCCTATGTCGCGCCTGAGACGCAGTTGGAGCAGATCCTGGCGGCGATCTGGCAAGAGGTGCTGCAAATCGAGATGGTCGGGATGGAAGATAACTTCTTCGACATCGGCGGCAGCTCGATCCATGTCGTCCAGGTACACAGCAAGCTGCGCGAACACCTTGGCCGCGACGTGCCAATCATCGACATGTTCAAGTACCCGACAATCGGCTCGCTGGCGAAGCATCTCAGCCAGGATCAGCCTGAGCAGGCGTCCTTCGAGGACATCCATGAGCGTGCCCGCAAGCAGAAAGCAGCCATGGAGCGCCAGAAACAACTGCGATCACGCTCATAGCCGGGAGTGTGGAGGAAACAACCTCCACATCTTCCTCGGCTCCGCGCGATGCGATCGCGCAGTGATCGCCCAGGTTCCCTGATAACCCGCCAGGTTGAGAGCAGCTACATGTATTGGCAAGGAGCATAAACTATGAGCAACGCGACAGCGTACGAGTCGCTTGAGGGTATAGCAATCATTGGCATGAGCGGCCAGTTTCCGGGCGCGCATAATCTGGAAGAGTTCTGGCAAAACCTCTGCGAGGGCGTTGAGTCGATCACTCCGCTGACCGACGAGGAGGTCGCGGCGGCCAATCCGCCTGAGATGGCGCGCCTGCCGACGCTGGTCAAGGCCGCGCCGATGCTCGACGACATCGAGGGCTTCGACGCGAGCTTCTTTGGCTACACGCCCAAAGAGGCCGAGATTATGGACCCGCAGCAGCGCCTCTTCCTGGAGTGCTCGTGGGCCGCGCTCGAAGACGCGGGCTACGATCCCGACACCTACAAAGGCTGGATCTCGGTCTACGCGGGCGTTGCGACCAACGGCTACCTGCTGAACAACATTTTGCCGAGCCAGCATCACCTCGATCCGGTGATCACGCTTCAGCTAACCACCGCCAACGACCGCGATTATGTCACGACGCGCGTGTCGTATAAGCTGAACCTGAAGGGGCCGAGCTTCAACGTGCAGAGCGCCTGCTCGACCTCGCTGGTGGCGGTGCATCTGGCCTGTCAAAGCCTGCTGAACTACCAGTGCGACATGGCGCTGGCGGGTGGCGTCTCGCTGCGCGTGCCGCAGAAGGCGGGCTACCTCTACCAGGAGGGCGGCATGTACTCGCCCGACGGCCACTGCCGCGCCTTCGACGCCGACGCCAAAGGCACGATCTTCGGCAGCGGCCTGGGCGCGGTGGTGCTCAAGCGCCTCTCCGACGCAATGGCCGACGGCGACACCATCTATGCCGTGATCAAGGGCTCGGCGGTCAACAACGACGGCTCGCTCAAGGTCGGCTTTACCGCGCCCGGCGTGGACGGCCAGGCCGCCGTGGTGGCGATGGCGCAGAGCACCGCTGGCGTCGATCCCGACACGATCAGCTACGTCGAGGCCCACGGCACCGGCACCAACCTGGGCGATCCGATCGAGGTCGCCGCGCTGACCCAGGTCTTCCGCGCCAGCACGCAGCGCAACCAGTTCTGCGCGATCGGCTCGCTCAAGACCAACATCGGCCACATGAGCGCGGCGGCGGGCGTCGCGGGCCTGATCAAAACCGCGCTGGCGCTCAAGCACAAGCAGATTCCGGCCAGTCTCAACTTTAACAGGCCGAATCCCAAGATCGATTTCGAGAACAGCCCGTTTTATGTCAATACCGAGCTTCGGGAATGGCCCGCCGGTCCGACACCCCGGCGCGCTGGCCTCAGCTCGTTTGGCGTCGGCGGCACCAACGCCCACGCGATCCTCGAAGAAGCGCCGCCGGTCGAGCCGTCCGGCCCGTCGCGCCGCTGGCAGATGCTCGTGCTCTCGGCGCGCTCCATCGCCGCGCTCGACAACGCGACCGCCAACCTGGCGGCGCACCTGCGCAGGCACCGCGAGCTGAACCTGGCCGATGTCGCCTACACGCTCAAGGTCGGACGGCGGCCCTTCGGGCAGCGGCGGATGCTGGTGTGTAGCGACCTGGACGACGCGATCAACATTCTGGAGGGCAACGATCCCAAGCGGATCTTTACCCGCGAGCAGGCGCAGAAAGATCGCCCGGTGGTCTTCATGTTCTCCGGCCAGGGCGCGCAATACGTCAACATGGCGGCGGATCTGTACCAGACCGAGCTTACCTTTCGCGCCGAAGTCGATCGCTGCGCCAAGCTGCTGCTGCCGCATCTGGGCCAGGATCTCCGCAGCATCCTGTATCCCAGCCCGGAGCGCGAGGAGATCGCCACGCAGCAGTTGAAGCAGACCGCGATCACGCAGCCCGCGCTGTTTGTGATCGAGTACGCGCTGGCGAAGCTGCTGATGGCCTGGGGCATTCAGCCGCAGGCGCTGATCGGCCACTCGATCGGCGAGTACGTCGCGGCCACCCTCGCGGGCGTGCTCTCGCTTGAGGACGCGCTGGCGCTGGTGGCGATGCGCGGACGGCTGATGCAATCGCTGCCGACCGGCTCGATGCTGAGCGTGCCGCTGCCGGAGCAAGATGTGCTGGCTCTGCTCGGTGACAAGCTCTCGCTGGCTGCGGTCAACGCCCCGGCGCGCTGCGTCGTCTCCGGCCCCACCGAGGCGGTCGACGCGCTCGAAGAGCAACTGCGGGCGCAGGGCATCGATTGCCGCCCGCTGCACACGTCGCACGCCTTCCACTCCGCGATGATGGAGCCGATCCTGGCGCAGTTCACTGCCGTCGTCGGGCGGATCGCGCTGCACGCGCCGACGATCCCCTACCTCTCGAACGTGACCGGCACCTGGATCACCGCTGACCAGACGACCGATCCGAGCTACTGGGCGACGCATCTGCGGCAGGCGGTGCGCTTCGCCGACGGCATTCAGGAGCTAGCCAAGCAGCCGGAGCGTATCCTGCTTGAGGTTGGTCCGGGCCAGATGTTGAGCAGCCTGGCACGACAGCATCCCAACAAAGCCGCCAGCCAGGTCGTGCTCTCGTCGATCCGCCACCCCAACGACCAGCAGCCGGACGACGCATTTTTGCAGAGCACGCTGGGTCAGCTCTGGCTGGCAGGCGCGACCGTCGATTGGTCGAGCTTCTACGCCAACGAGTGGCGGCACCGCGTCTCGCTGCCGAGCTATCCGTTCGAGCACCAGCGCTACTGGATCGACCCGCCGAAAGAGGAAGAGAGCGCCAAGCCGCGCAAAGGCTCGCTGCGCAAGAAAGCGGACATCGCCGACTGGTTCTACATCCCGTCGTGGAAGCGCTCGCTGCCGCCGGTCGCCGCGCCCGCGAGCAACGGCGCGGAGCCTGAGCGCTGGCTGGTCTTCGGCGACGGCCAGGGCCTGAGCGCGGAGTTCGTCAGCCGCCTGCGACAGAGCGGCCAGGATGCGGTGATGGTGCTGATCGGCCAGCAGTTCGACAAGCTCAACGACACGACCTATAGCATCAACCCGGCGGCGCGCGAAGAGTACGACGAGCTGCTGAGCAGCCTCAACGAGGCGGGCAGGCTGCCGACGACGATCGCCCACCTGTGGAACGTCGCGTCCTACAATCCGGCGCTTTCGCGGGAGCAGATCCTCGAAACGGCGCAGGATCGCGGCTTCTACAGCCTGATCTACCTGGCGCAGGCGCTCGGCAACCTGAGCCTGCAAACGCCGGTGCATATCGGCGTCGTCTCCAACGACATGCAGCGCGTCGCCAGCGAGACGATCCGCCACCCCGAAAAAGCGCCGCTGCTGGGACCGTGCAAGGTCATCCCGCAGGAGTTTCCGAAGCTGAGCTGCTCAAGCATCGATGTGCAGATGCCAGCGCCCGGCTCGTTCGAGGAGGCCGAGCTGGTCGATCAACTGATCGCCGAGGTTGCCGCGAAATCCTCTGATGTCGTGATCGCCTACCGGAGCTACGACCGCTGGGTGCAGAGCTACGAGGCGACGCGCGTCGAGACGGCGATCGACTCGCGGCTGCGGTTGCGCGAGGCGGGCGTGTACCTGATCACCGGCGGCCTGGGCGGCATCGGCCTGGTGCTGGCCGACTACCTGGCGCAGAACTTCCGCGCCAGGCTGGTGCTGATCGGTCGGTCGCGCTTCCCCGACCGCGAGGAGTGGAGCGAATACCTGGCGACGCACGACGAGCAGGACGCGACCAGCAGCCGGATTCGCAAGGTGCAGGAGCTAGAGGCCCACGGCGCGGAGGTGCTGGTGCTGAGCGCAGATGTCGCCAGCGAGCAGCAGATGCGCGCGGCGATCGATCGGACCTACGCCGAGTTCGGCGCGCTGCACGGCATCATCCACGCGGCGGGCGTCGCGGGCGGCGGCGTGATCCAGCTCAAGAGCAAAGAGCTAGCCGCCAGCGTGCTATCGCCCAAGGTCAACGCGATGTGGGCGCTTGAGGCGGCGCTCGGCGATCGACGGCTCGACTTCATGATGCTGTGCTCCTCGACGATCGGCGTGATCGGCGGCTTCGGGCAGGTCGACTACTGCGGCGCGAACTCGTTCCTCGACGTATTCGCGCCCTACTACACCAGCAAGAGCGGCACGTTCACCGTGTCGGTCAACTGGGACGCCTGGCTTGAGGTCGGCATGGCGGTCAACACGGCGCTGCCGCAGGGCCTCAAAGATCTACGCCAGACCACGCAGTACCAGCCGTTTGAGCATCCGCTGCTTGAGCAGTGGACGCGGGTATCGGAGGGCGAGACGCGCTACGTCACCGAGCTACAGGTCGACAAGCAGTGGGCGCTGGACGAGCACCGCATCGCTGGCACGCCTGCGCTGCCGGGCACCTCCTACCTTGAGATCGCGCGGGCCGCGTTCAGCCACCATGCCCAGGCGGGCGCGGTGCTGATTCAGGATGTCTTCTTCATGACGCCGCTGATGGTCGGCCTGACCGAAAGCAAGGAGCTGCACACGATCCTCGAAGGCACCGGCGACGAGCTGCACTTCCGCGTCCAGAGCAAGACGACGCAGCTCGGCGGCGCGGCTAGGTGGCAGGATCACGTCATGGGCCGCGTCAGCCGCCTGAGCGACACGCAGCCACACCAGCACGACATCGAGGCGCTGATCGCGCGCTGCAACGTCCGCGAGCGGATCGTCACCGAAGAAGAGCTGGATCAGATCGAGAAGTTCGTCTACTGGGGTCCGCGCTGGCGCAGCCTCAAGAAGGTCCATATCGGCAACAACGAGGGCCTAGGCCTGCTGGAGCTGCCGGAGGCATTCGCCGACGATCTCAACAGCTTTGGGCTGCATCCCGCGCTGCTGGACGTGGCAACTGCTTTCGCCAGCGGCGTCGCGGGCGAGGGCAGCTATCTGCCGCTGTCGTACACCCGGCTCAAGTTCCGGGGCGCGCTGCCGCAGCGGATCTATAGCTACGTCAAGTACAACGAGGCCGCCGATCCGAACCGCGAAACGATCTCGTTCGACATCACGATCATGGACGAGTTCGGCACCGAGCTGGTCGACATCGAGCAGTTCACCATGAAGCGGGTCAACTCGTCCGCCGCGCGCAGCCTGAGCGATCAGGAGCAGACGGTGGTCGATAGCGCCACGCCGCTGGATACCTCGGCGCTCGCGCCGGTGCCGATGGTGACGAACGATGTGATGGCGCTCAACGTGATGGCTGCCAGCGGCGAGGCTGCGGACGATGCCCTGCCGACGCTGGAAGGCATGACGCCCGGCGAAGGCGTCGATGCGTTCACGCGCATTCTGTCGCGCATCCGCCTGCCGCAGATCGTCGTCTGCATCAAAGACCTGGACGCCGCAATCGAGCGGGCGCGCTCGGCGACGCAGATGCGCATGCTCGAACAGATCGAGAAGAGCCAGGCACCAAGGCCGACACACGCGCGGCCAAACGTGCAGACGCCCTACGTCGAGCCGACCAGCGATGTCGAGCGGGCGCTCTCCGAGGTCTGGCAGCGCGTGCTGGGCATCGACGCGGTTGGCATCCACGACAACTTCTTCGAGCTCGGCGGCGACTCGGTGCTGGCGATTCAGATCATCGCGCGCGCCAACGAGGCGGGCTTCCATCTCACGCCCGCGCAGCTCTTCCAGCACCAGACCGTCGCCGAGCTGGCGGCGCAGGTAGGCGATGTTGCGCTGGTGCAGACCGAGCCGAGCACGATTACCGGGCCGGTGCCGCTAACGCCGATCCAGCACTGGTTCTTCGACCGGCACCTGCCGAATCCGAACCACTGGAACCAGGCGCTGCTGCTAACAGCGCGCCAGCAGCTCGATCCGGCGCTGCTCGAACGGGCGCTCCAGCAGGTGCTCACGCATCACGACGCGCTGCGGCTGCGCTTTACGCAGGACGAGCATGGCTGGCAGCAGCAGAACGCAGCGCCTGAGCAGGTGGTGCCCTTCACCTCGGTGGACTTCTCGACGCTGCCGGAGAGCGAGCATCGCGCGGAGATCGAGGCGACGGCGGCGGATCTGCACGCGAGCCTCAACCTGACGCACGGACCGCTGGTGCGCGTGGCGCACTTCGACCTTGGCCCCGCTCAGCCGAGCCGCGTGCTGCTGGTGATCCATCACCTGCTGGTCGACGAGGCTTCCTGGCGGCTGATTCTGGACGATCTCCAGGCCGCCTACGAGCAGCTCAGCCGGGGCGAGGCCGTAGCGCTGCCCGCCAAGACCGCATCGTTCAAGCGCTGGGCCGAGCGGCTTCAGGACCTCGCACAGTCGGATGAGGTCAAGGACACGCTGAGCTACTGGCTGGACCAGGAGTGGACCGACGTAGCGCCGCTGCCGATCGATCACGCCGCCGATCTTGCCGCCAACACCTATGGATCGGCGCGCAGCGTTGTGGTAGCGCTCAGCGCCGAGGAGACTCAGAATCTGCTCCACGACGTGGCGACCGCGTACCGGACGCAGACCGACGAGGTGCTGCTGACGGCGATTGCCCAGGCGTTCCAGCAGTGGGACGGCGGGCGCAGCCTGCTGGTCGAGCTGCAAGGGCGCGGGCGGGATGCGGGCCTTGAAGACCTCGACCTGTCGCGCACGGTCGGCTGTCTGACGACGCGCTACCCGATGCTGCTCGACCTGGGCGACATGTGGGACATCGGCGATGTGATCAAGGGCATCAAAGAGCAGCTCCGGCGCGTGCCGCAGAGCGGCATCAGCTACGGCCTGCTGCGCTACCTGAGCGCCGATCAGGAAACCGCCGAGCGGCTGGCGGCGCTGCCGCAGCCTGAGATCGGCTTTACCTACGAGGGCCAGATCGAGCAGATCGCGCCCGATGCACCTATCTTCAGTGGAGCCGACGCCCTTCACGTCGCCGCGCACAGCCCGCAGGGACGCCGCAGCCATCTCGTGGATATTGCCGCGCGCATCGTCGACGGCCAGTTACAGATGGAGTGGCGTTACAGCGAGCAGATCCACAGCCGCGCTACGATCGAGGATCTGGCCTATCGCTGCACCGAGTCGCTACAAACGATCATCGAGCACTGCCTGTCGGGAGACGTGGGCGGCTACACGCCCTCGGACTTCCCTGAGGCCGGGCTGAGCCAAAAAGATCTGGATAAGTTCATGACCAGTATTAGGAGACGGGCCAAGTGAAGCATGAGAACATCGCCGACATCTATAAACTCACACCGATCCAGCAAGGCATCCTCTTTCACAGCTTGTATACTCCGACCTCAGGGGTGTACTTCGAGCAGTTTAGCTGGACGCTGAATCAGGAGTGGGTGGTGCCGGTGTTCGCACGCGCCTGGCAGTATGTCGTCGATCAGCATCCAATCCTGCGCACGGCGTTCTTTTGGGAAGATCTCGACGAGCCGATGCAAATGGTCCAGCGGCAGGCCCGTTTGCCGTTCATCGAGCTCGACTGGAGCGACCTGTCGCCTGCGGAGCAGGAGACGCAGCTTGAGATATATCTTCAGCGCGACCGCGAGCAGGGCTTTGATCTGACCGAAGCGCCCTTGATGCGCGTAACGGTGATTCGCGGCGGGCCCGAAACATTCCATATCGTGTGGAGCTACCACCACCTGCTGCTGGATGGCTGGTCGGTGCCGCTGGTGATCCAGGATGTCTTCGCGGCCTACTCGGCGATGCTTCAGGGACAGGCACCACGCCTGAGCCGCCGTCGGCCCTACCGCGACTACCTGAGCTGGCTGCGCAGGCAGGATCTTGACGAGGCCCAGAGCTACTGGCGGCGGATCTTGCAGGGATTTACCACGCGCACGCCGCTGCCGGTCGATCATGGCGCGGGGCGATCGGGCACGGCCCACGCCTACGACAAGAGCCAGATCCTGCTCTCGCCCGAGCAGACCGAAGCGCTCCAAACGCTGGCGCGTCAGGAGCGGCTCACGCTCAGCACGCTGGTCCACGGCGCATGGGCGCTGCTGCTGCGAGCCTACAGCGGCGAGCGCGACCTTGTCTTCGGCACGACTGTCTCCGGTCGTCCGGCTGATCTTGCCGGAAGCGAGACGATGGTCGGCTGCTTCATCAACACGCTGCCGCTGCGCGTCCAGGCGCAGGCGGAGCAAAGCCTGCGCGATTGGCTGCTGGCCTTGCAGCAGCGACAGGCGGAGCTGCGTCAGTACGCTTACAGCCCGCTGGTCGATGTTCAGCGCTGGAGCGATGTACCGCCGGGCGAGCGGCTCTTCGAGAGCATCGTCGTTTTCGAGAACTATCCGACCGAGGCGTTCGAGGAGTCGGGCCTGCGCATCTTCCAGCAGACCAACTATCCATTGACGCTGGTCGCTGTGCCAAGACGATCGCTGACGCTGCGGATCGGCTATGAGACGCGGCACTTCGATCCCGGCACGATCGAGCGGCTGCTGGCGCAGCTTCAGGCGCTGCTTGAGGATATGCTCGACGGGCTGGACCGCCCGCTGCGCGACATCGGTTTGATGACGGAGGCCGAGCGCCACACGCTGCTGGTGGAGTGGAACGCCACGGCGGCGGCCTATCCGCAGGACGCCTGCCTCCATACGCTGATCGAGCAGCAAGCCGCGCGCACCCCCGACGCCGTCGCCGTCGTCTTTGAGGCGCAGCAGCTCACCTACGCCCAGCTCAACGCCCGCGCCAACCAGCTTGCCCACCATCTCCGATCCCTCGGCGTCGCCCCGGAGCAGCGCGTCGCCGTCTGCCTGCCCCGCTCCGCCGATCTGCTCGTCGGCCTGCTCGCCATTCTCAAGGCCGGCGGCGCCTACCTGCCCCTCGATCCCAACTATCCCGCCGCGCGCTTGCAGTTCATGCTTCAGGATGCCGCGCCCGTCGTCGTGCTCACCGAGGCGCGCGTCGCCGACCGCCTGCCCGCCACCACCGCCCAGGTGCTCGTCCTCGACCGCGCCTGGCCGACCATCGCCGCCTGCGCCACCAGCAACCCCGATGCCGCCCGCGCG
>DASUTC010000032.1 GCA_036374795.1 Herpetosiphonaceae bacterium | reverse complement strand
GTCGGTCATCGTCAACCTCGCGCTGGAAGCGATACGACGCATCGGAGATCTCGCGCTGAATCCAGCCTTTTTCGAGCGCGGCCTCCATGCCGCCCTGCTCCCCGATCTGGCGGAAGTATTCGAGACACTGCCGCTCCATCTCGTTGGTCAGCGCCTCGACGAAGTACGAGCCGCCCAGCGGATCGACGGTGTTGGTGACGCCGCTCTCCTCGGCGATGATCTGCTGCGTGCGCAGCGCGATCGTCACCGCCTTCTCGCTCGGCAGCGCCAGCGCCTCGTCCATGCCGTCGGTATGCAGCGATTGCGTCCCGCCCAGCACGGCGGCGAGCGCCTGGATCGCCACGCGCACGATGTTATTCTCCGGCTGCTGCGCCGTCAGCGACACGCCCGCAGTTTGCGTGTGGAAGCGCAGCCACCACGAGCGCGGACTCTTCGCGCCGAAGACCTCCTTCATCTGCCGCGCCCAGATACGCCGCGCCGCGCGGTACTTGGCGATCTCCTCGAAGAAATCGTTGTGGGCATTGAAGAAGAACGAGATCCGGGGCGCGAACGAGTCGATGTCCAGGCCGCGCTTGACCGCCGCTTTGACGTAGGCCAGGCCATCGCCGAGCGTAAACGCCAACTCCTGCGCGGCGGTCGCGCCCGCTTCGCGGATGTGGTAGCCCGACACAGAAACCGGATTCCACTTGGGCATATGTCTGGCCGCGAACTCGATCGTATCGACGACCATGCGCATCGACGGCTCGACCGGGAAGATGTACTCGTTCTGCGCGGCGTACTCCTTCAAAATATCGTTCTGAAGCGTTCCGCCAAGCAGTTCCATTGGAATGCCGCGCTTCTCGGCGGCGGCGATATACATCGCCCAGATCACGATCGCCGGCGAGTTGATCGTCATCGAGGTCGTGATCTTATCGACCGGAATGCCGTCGAAAAGGATCTCCATATCGGCCAGCGACGAAACCGCCACGCCGCATTTGCCGAACTCGCCCTCAACCAGCGGATGATCGGTGTCGCGACCGTAGAGCGTGGGCATGTCGAAGGCCACCGACAGGCCGGTCTGGCCGTGGCTCAACAAATACTTGAAGCGCGCGTTGGTTTCCTCTGCCGTGCCGAAGCCCGCGAACATGCGCATCGTCCAGAGCTTGCCGCGATAGCCCGTGGGATGAATGCCGCGCGTGAAGGGATATTGCCCCGGAAAGCCAATATCGTCGATCGGATCGGTATCGGCAATATCAAGCGGCGTGTACAGCCGCTCGATCGGCTGACCTGAGATCGTGGTAAAACCGGCATTTCGCTCC
>DASUTC010000031.1 GCA_036374795.1 Herpetosiphonaceae bacterium | reverse complement strand
CGTGCCGATCCTCGACGACATCCAGGGCGAGGCCAACGAAACCGTGACGCTCACCCTCAGCAATCCGTCCAACGCCACCCTTGGCGCGCCCTCGTCCGCTACGCTCACCATCAGCGCCAACGATACGCTCTCCTTCAGTGGGGTGTTCTCGATCCATGAGAACGGCGGCGCGGAAACGATCACGGTCAAGCTCAGCGGCCCGTCCAGCGTCCCAGTCACCGTCGAGTACGCGACCGGCAACGGCACCGCAATCGCCGGAAGTGATTACACCGCCACCAGCGGCACCCTCACCTTCACCCCCGGCGAAACATCCAAGACCTTCGCCGTGCCGATCCTCGACGACATCCAGGGCGAGGCCAACGAAACCGTGACGCTCACCCTCAGCAATCCGTCCAACGCCACCCTTGGCGCGCCCTCGTCCGCTACGCTCACGATCAACGCCAACGATACCCTGACCTTCAGCGCCAGCAGCTACCGGGTGAATGAGAGCAGCAGCGCGGCGACGATCACGGTCAAGCTCAGCGGCCCGTCGAGCATTCCTGTGACGGTCGAGTACGCCACCAGCAACGGCACCGCCACGGCGGGCAGCGATTACACCGCCACCAGCGGTATCCTCACCTTCAATCCCGGCGAGACGTCTAAGACCTTTGCGGTGCCGTTCATCAACGACACGGTGGATGAGCCGGACGAAACAGTGACGATCAGCCTCGGCAATCCAGGCAACGCTGTGCTTGGATCGCCCGCGACGACGACGCTCACGATTGTCGATAACGATTAAATCAGACCACCAAACGAGATCCGCCCAGCGCCTGTTCGTCGTGTGAACAGGCGCTGGGCTTTTGCAACCATCTCACCACGCCCTACCCTGGGATCTTGAGACAGGCCGGAAACGCTTTACACCGCTAGAAACCGTCCGGCAAGATGTGCTATAATCGCAGCAATCAGAACTGGCACTTTTCCGAACGGCAGTACTACTCAGCATCGCGAAGTACTGCCGCTCCGACTCATAAAGACCGGTCTTTGGTACACAGTCTGAGCTAAGCGTCTGACGCAGCGCAGCCGAGGCCAGGCGATCTGTCAATCGTTTCACATCTATCGATCCAGCTTTTCTCTGAGCGAGGCACCTATGGGCACGAGCGATTTCATCCACCTTCATGTTCACTCCGAGTACAGCCTGCTCGACGGCTACGCCACCACCAAAGCCATCGCCGAGCGCGCCGTTGAACTGGGCATGGATAGTATCGCTGTCACCGACCACGGCGTGATGTATGGGGCGCTAGAGTTTTATAACGCGGCCAAGAAAGCGGGCGTCAAGCCGATCATCGGCATGGAGGCCTACATGGCTCCCGGCTCGCATAAAGATCCGGTCGTCAAAGGCGGCAAGAATTATTATCACCTGCTGCTGCTGGCAAAGAACGAAACCGGCTACCGCAATCTGGTCAAGCTGACGAGCCGCGCCCATCTCGACGGTCTTTCCAGCCGGGGTGTCTTCGCCCGCCCGCGCATCGACCGCGAGTTGCTGGAGCAGTACCGCGAGGGCATCGTCGTCACGTCTACGTGTATCGCCGGAGAGGTGATTCAACATCTCACGCAGCAGCAAAAAGACAAAGCGCGCGAGATCGCCGCATGGCACCGCGATCTGCTCGGCTCCGACAACTACTACATCGAGCTGCAACTGCACAACAACACGCCGGAGCTCATAGAGATCAACGACGAGCTGGTACGCATCGCCAACGAGCTGAGCATCCCGCTCGTCGCCACCAACGACTCGCACTTTGTGCGTCCTGAAGATCTGGAAGCCCAGAAGATGGTGATGGCGATGGGCTTCAACCTGACCTACCAGGAGCTATGCAGCAAAAACTATCAGATGGACGAAACCTACCATATCGCCAGCGCCGACGATATGTGGCAGCGCTTCAAGCGCTACGGCACCGCGCCGATCGAGAACACCCGCCGCATTGCCGATATGTGCAATCTCAAGCTCGACTTTGGGCGCGTCCAGCTGCCGGAGCTATCGATCATCCCTGAGGGCCACGACGCGGCCTCATACCTGCGCCTCGTCTGCGAGGAAGGCTTGATGCGCCGCTTCAATGGCGCGCCCACCGAGGACTACGTCAGGCGGCTCGACTATGAGCTTGATGTGATCAACCAGACCGGCTTTCCCGATTACATGCTGATCGTCTGGGATTACGTCAAGTACGCCCGATCCAGAGGCATTCCCTGTCTGCCGCGTGGCTCGGCGGGCGCGTCGCTGGTGCTGTACTGTCTGGGCATCACCGACGTCGATCCGGTCCAGAACAAGCTGCTCTTCGAGCGCTTCCTCAGCCCTGAGCGGCTCGAAATGCCCGACATCGACACTGACTTCGCCGATAGCCGCCGCCACGAGATCCTTGAGTACATCGCCAGCACCTACGGGCGCGAAAACGTGGCGCAGATCATCACCTACGGCACGCTTGGGGCAAAGGCGGCGCTGCGCGACATCGGGCGAGTGCTGGACGTGCCGCTGAGTGAGGTCGATCGGATCGCCAAGCTGATCCCGGCGCTGCCGGTCGGCACAACCATCGCGCAGGCGCTAGAGCGCGTGCCCGAACTCAAGCAGATCTACGACTCGAATCCGACGCTGAAGGACGTGATCGACTGGGGCCAGAAGGTCGAAGGGCGCATGAAGAGCGTCGGCACGCACGCCTGCGGTGTGGTCGTCAGCCGCAATCCGCTGGAAGAGATCGTGCCGTTGCAGCGCACGACCAAAGACGAGAACGCGGTGATGGCGGCGTACGAGGGTCCGACACTGGCGAAGATGGGCCTGCTCAAGATGGACATCCTGGGCCTGACCAACCTGTCGATCGTGGCGGAGGCGCTGAAGTACATCAAAGAAACCACCGGACAGGATATGTGGCTCTCCGACATTCCGCTCGACGACAAGAAAACGTTCGAGAGCCTGGGACGCGGCGAGACGACCAACGTCTTCCAGTTCGAGTCGGCGGGCATGACGCGCTACCTGAAAGAGCTGAAGCCGACGCGCGTGGAAGACCTGTACGCTATGGTAGCGCTGTACCGTCCCGGCCCACTTGAGCAGATCCCGGTCTATATTCGGAATAAAAACAATCCACGGGCCATCCACTATCTCCACCCGATTCTCAAGCCGATCCTTGAGGACACCTACGGCGTGATCGTGTACCAGGAGCAGATCATGCACCTGCTCCAGACAATCGCCGGGTACACGCTGGGCGAAGCGTATATCGTGATCAAGGCGATCAGCAAGAAGAACAAAGAGCTGATGGCCGAGAACTCGGCGCGCTTCAAAGATGGCTGTCTCAAGCAGGGCATTAGCAAGGAGATCGCCGATCAGCTCTGGGAGCTGATTCTGCCATTCGCGGGCTACTCCTTCAACCGCCCGCACTCGACGCTCTACGGCCTGCTCTCGTACCAGACGGCCTGGCTCAAGGTCAATTACCCGACCGAGTACATGGCGGCGGTGCTGACCGCCGCGGCAGGCGAGATCGAAGAGGTGGCAAAGAGCGTCACCGAGTGCGGACGGCTGGGCGTGGCGGTGCTGCCCGCCGATGTCAACCAGAGCAGCGCCGGATTTACATTCGAGAAGCTGCCCGATGGACAACTGACGGAGTACAGCAACCGGCTCGGCATCCGCTTCGGCCTGACCGCGATCCGCAACGTCGGCAGCGGGCCGATCGAGGTGATCATCGCCGAGCGCGAGAAGAACGGGCTGTTCAAGTCGCTTGAGGAGTTCTGCGATCGGGTCGATCGCGGAGCGCTCAACAAGCGCGTGCTGGAAAGCCTGATCAAGTGTGGCGCGATGGATAGCCTGCCGGGATCGCGCCGCCAGAAGCTCGCCGTGCTCGATCAGGTGCTTTCGGCGGCGGTCGATGCTCAAAAATCGCGCGAGAGCGGACAGGCCAGCATGTTCGATCTGCTGGGCGGCGGCGATAGCGGCCCCGCGCTCAGCTTTAGCGTCGCCTTCCCGAACGTCAAAGAAACGCCCGCCGACTATAAGGAGCTGCTGGCCTGGGAAAAAGAGCTGCTTGGCATGTATATCTCGGAGCATCCGATCGCCCAGGCGATGCAGAACATTCCCGTCGATCCGAATCGGCTGACGCTCTCACAGCTTACCGCCGAGCATATCGGGCAGAAGGTGACACTGATCGGGATGCTGACCGGGCTGCGGCGTGTCACCACCAAAAAGAACGACACGATGCTGATCGCGCAGGTCGAAGATATCGACGGCACGATCGAGATGGTAGCGTTTCCCAAGGTCTACGACAAATTTTCGGCATTCTGGCAAGAAGACAACATCGTTGCGATCACCGCCAAGGTCGAGGATCGGCGCGAGACGTTGCAGCTTGTCTGCGAGAGCGTCAGCGATTACACCGAGGTCGTGGCTGCCGCGCCGGTCGAGGTGAATGTCGGCTTTAGCGATTTCGGCGATGGCATGATGTACGCGGGCGATGACGCGCCGCCGCCGGATGATCCGGCCTGGACATCGCTGGCGGTGACAGACGGCGAACTATCTATGTCCGCTCCATCCAACGGGCACAGCCAGGCGATCAACGGCACGAACGGACATGCCAGCAACGGTCATGGACACGCTCATACACAGAATGGAAACGGCGCGATGCAACAGAACGAATCGGCACCGTCCGGCGGGCAGCCGAACGGCGCGGCACAGGTGACAGTAGTTCGTCCCCGGCAGCGCATCGAGATCAAGCGCAAGGAAGAAACGCCGCCAAGCGCGCAGCCGGCGAGCGGGCCGGAGTACACGCTCCATATTCACCTGCCGCGCACCGAGAACTACATCGACGATCTGCGCTGTATGCAGGAGGTCGCGCGTCATCTTCAGCAGTTCCGAGGCGATCACCGGGTCCGGCTGTATCTGCCCAAGGACGAGGTATGCGTGGTGCTTGAGCCGATGGAGCGCATCAATCCGACGCAGGAGTTGCTGGTGCGGCTGGCCGGGCTGCTCGGCGAGAGCAGCATCCAGGTGGAGCAGGCGGCGTAAATTGGCCGGGGCGTCACTGCTAATGTGACGCCCCAAGCTCTTGTCTCCTACCGCATCGTCGAGAGAACGACACATCCTCGCGATCACTTTTTCCACCAGGCTTATCAACATATCAACAGGGTTTTCCACAGTTTATCCCAAAAATGTGTATTTCTTTTGTTAACTGCTGATCTTGCATCACGGGATCTGGTGCCGCCGCCAGCAATGTTATAATCGGCCCGATCAGATAATAAAGCGAGATCACCGCATGAACATCGAAACGTTAGCTGTCTTGCTGCTGATTGCCGCCATCGCGGCGCTGCTGGCTCGCGCGCTGGCTGGTTACTCGTTGCAGGGCTGTCTGGTGACGTATGTGCTGGCCTGTCTGGGTGCGATCGGCGGATGGGTGGTTCAGCGCCAATACTTCGTCCTCGACCAATGGCTGGTCTTGCCTGTGCCGAACTATCCGGGGCCGGTTTCGGTGATTGGCGCGACGATTGGCGCGCTGCTGGTGGCGGTGCTCGGCAGCCTGCTCAGCCGTCCCAGGTCGCTGCCGCCCCGCAGACGCTACCGCCGATAGCTGGGTGTAGCTACGTTCGGTGCGTTACCCACTTTTCAACCATTTTGATAAAATTCGCTTGTTCAATGCAGTAAATTTAGAGTGCGGTTATAAGCCCATCGCCATTTACTCGCCATGTGAGGTGACATACTATGGAGCAGAACACGATCAAGGCAGTTGAGATGACGCGAGCTATCCGTGATAAGTATGCGGATGAGTTACAAGGGAAAAGCCCGGCTGAGATTATCGCGTTTTACCAACAAAAAGCGCAAGCGCTACATACGCAGCTTAACCTCCCAATGCCACCACAGCACACATCAGAGGAGCCAAAGACGCCAGCTTAGTGATGTCATTCATGAAGTAGGCGAACAAGGTGTAGCACCGGCGCTTGTGAACGTGGTGAAAATTGCGACTCACTCTCTGCTTGTTCTGTATAAGATTATGAATATTTGGCATCATGCAGCGCTGATGAACTCGGCCAACAAAACAACGACCGGCCTGTGATAGGCCGGTCGCTCTCGTGAGATTTGGATCGAAACTAGAAGCTGGCCGCGCGTCGATCTTCAGGCATCAGCACATCCAGCAGATTCTCGATAAACGCTGTCACCGCGTCGCGGGTGCGCTGGCCGCTCTGCGGCGCGGTCAGAATGCCGATCGCCAGGCCGACGATAAACGCCCGCAGGCCCCAGCGCATGCGCCGCCTGGTGCGCTTGGCGCTCTTGCGCGCTCCCCGTCGCATCTGCTCCGCCTGCTCGCCGGTCGCCTCGACCAGATGCGACGCGCCCTCCGAGAGCTTGGTCGCGCTCTGCTTCGCGGCGCGGCGGGTGGCCTTAGAGGCAACGGCGGCCTGGCTGGCGACTGTTGCGCCAGCGACGGTAGCGTAGTCTTTGACTTTGCCGCCTAGCTCGGCCTCTTTGAGCGTCTCGCGCGCGCTGCTGGCGTAATCCTTCACCGTATCGACTACCGTCGTGCTATAGTCCCTGGCCTTGTCGCCGAGCCGCGCATCCTTGAGCGTCTCGCGCGCGCTGCTGGCGTAATCCTTCAGCGTGTCGGCAGTGGTTGCGCTGACTGTCCGCGCGCGGTCGCCTAGCTCGGCCTCCTTGAGGGTTTCGCGCGCGGTCGCCGCGTAATCTTTGACCGACTCGGCGGCGATGGTGGCGGCGCTCTTCAGGGTTTCCAGCGCGGAGCCGCTCGCATCCTGAATCTTATCGGTCAGCTTGCCATCGGTCGATACCGTGCCGAAGCGCTCTTTGAGCGTCTCCCTGATCGATCCCGATACCGCATACGGATCGCCGACGACACGCTCGGTAGCGCTGGCGGCATAGTCACGCACCTTATCCATCACACCCGTTGCCGCAGACATGCCAAGCGCGGCTGCCGCAGCCTCTTTCAGGCCGATCATCTGCTTACTGGCTTGCTTGCGCTGCTTCTTCGCGCGCTTTTTGGTCTGCTTCCAGGTCTTTGGCGTCGTCTCGATCATATCCTGGACATAATCGCTCGCCAGATCGGCGTATCCTTTGGCGCGCTGCGTGCCGACTTTCGCGGTGCTTGACAGCGACGCGAGCGCCTCAGCGCTGCGCACCTGAGCTTTTTCCCAGGGCGTTTTCGGTTTTTGACGTTCAAGATATTCGCTGATCGCCGCTGTAATAATCGCTCCCGCTGCCGCGCCCAGCGCGAACATCTCGCTGCGGTCGAGCTGAATATGTTGGGGTTGTTGCGCCATAGTTGTGCCTCCTGCATGCAAGATCTATCTTTCCCACAGCACAATATATGCCAGAACCTCTCGGCCAGCGTCAGGCCGCCTGCGATCCACAGGATTACTACAACGGCTCGTTATCAGTATCCGAATCGCGCTGCTGCAATATAAATATTGGCCCGAATCAACACGATCCGGCTCGACCACGACCCGATCTTTTACAAGGATTGCCATCGGTTGGAATCGCGCAAAGACGATCGAAATGACCTCAAGAAGTCACACGAAAATCACGCGAATCATAAGAAGCTGACAAATAGCTGATAATATGGTATATTAGCAGCGAAGTTGCCTGGTGTCGACTTCAATCCTACCAAGCGTGAGGAGGAAAACATGCATAGGATGCGGTCTATCCGCAGCCGTATCGTAGCGCTGTTGCTGGTCGGCGTATGGCTGGCACCGCTACTCGTAACATCGGCGAGTGCCAGGGATGCACGTCAACCGATGTACGGAACAACTCAGGATGTAGAGGTTAATTCCAATGGCATGGTTCGTCTCGCCGCGACCGCCAGCGAAGCACCTCAGACGTATGGCTCCTTCCAACGGTTTGGGCTCTACGACTCCACCTCAACTTCTTTTGCCCGATCATTCAATCAACTCCGCGTTACCTACCGCCGAACGATGCCTGCGGCGACACGCGCGCGCGTCGATGTGCGTGCCAGCGCCGATCGCGTTCGCTGGAGTGAGTGGCAGCTCGACGTTGCAAGCGGCTCGACCGTCCGCTTCGACGCGCCGATGAAGTGGTCACAGTATCGCGTGGTGTTGTTGAGCAATACCGCTCAGTCGCCGACCATCAGCAAGGTTAGCTTCGAGCCGCAGATGACGCGCGGATTTAAGACGCGCCAGACCGAAGCGCCGCAGATCGCGCCGACGTATCGCCTGCGCGTCACGCGCCAGGGTATGGTCGGAGGCCGAACCGCGAACGGGCATATCATCAAGCCCAACGACTTCTTCGTCTCGCTGCCTTCGGGCCGCGCGCTCTCCAGCCGAGGCGGCTACGAGTATCAGGTCCGGCTATCGGCCAACGGCAAGAGCGTGGTCGTGCCCGTGTGGGACAACGGCCCGTGGAATCACCACGACGACTTCTGGAACAAGAACCGCGAGCGCTACAAAGATCTGCCGGTCGGCTGGCCTCAGGATCACGCGGCCTACTACGAGAACCACAACAGTCGCAAGGCCGAGCGCGGCTACGTGCGCTTTCCTACCGCAGTAGATATCGGTGATGGCGCGTACTGGGCGCTTGGCCTGGCGGGAGCGCAGGCGACCGTCGATGTCACCTTCCTGTGGCTTGGGAGCGATCCCGGCCCCAGCCCGATGCCGCTAAACAGCAGGCCATCAGAGCGCCCGCGCCTCGACGAGCCGGAAGTCATCGCGGCATCGCCTGAACCGGCACCGACACTGCCGCCAACGCCGACCGCGCCACCGGAGCCAGATACGATCGTCAACGACCTGGACAAGGCGTTCTTTAGCCAGGGCGAGCACTGGAACATGGTATCAGGCGCGTGCGCGTACGGCGGACAGGCCCACCAGACGAAGACCGTGGTCGGCAGCGAGCAGGCGACCCATCAGGTTGTGTGGCGGCCAGCGCTGCGGGGCGGCACCTATGATGTCTATGCCTTTATCCCACCCTGCCCCACGACGGGCGCGCTAACCACCAGGGCCACATACATCGTCCACCACGCGCAGGGCGATAGCTACGTCCCGATCGATCAGACCGCGACATTCGGCACCTGGGCCTTGCTCGGACGCTTCAGCTTCGCGCCGGGCGGCGATGGCTACGTTCAGCTACGCAACACCGACGCAAAGGGCCAGGCACTCATGATCTTCGATGCCGTGAAGTGGACTCCTGTCACGCCGTAGCCGGTTGCGTACGTATGATTCGGTGGGCGGGCGCGCTTTCCCAACAGCGCGCCCGCCCACCTGTCGATCCTGGCACGTTGGTCCCTGTCGATCCTCGCCGCTGTACCCCTTCCGTATCGGCAAGCTCCACTGCTCCGGTTTGGCTAAAAATAGATCCTTACCTTTGCACGGGGTAGACCCGATGACCACCTTACATGCTCTTCGGCGGACCTACGCGCTGTCCTTCTCTGAGCTTGCGGTCCTGACAGCCGTTCCGGTTCGTCGCCTGGCGGCATTTGAATACCAGGGCCAGTCGCTCTCGTCTGCCGAGCAGCAGCGTCTGGCCGAGCTGTTCGGGATCGGCGTGCATGCGCTCGAAGGCGGGCTGGTATCTCACACCGCCGCCAGCCCGACGCTGACCCCGGCGCAGGCCCGGCTCCTTGCGGCGCTTGCCGCGACGGCGGCCTTGGCGTGGAGCCTGCGCATGGGACAGCCCAACCTGTTTAGCGGGATCGGTCAGCAGACGTTTACCTCGTTCACATCGGCGCCGCAGCCTGTCGCAGCCTTCTTCAGCAGTACGCCAACGCCGACGACCGCGCCGAGTGCCACCAGCACCCCGACCGTAACGGCAACGAGCACGCCCACCGCCACCAGCACCCCGACCGTAACGTCGACCAACACGCTCACCGCTACCAGCACCCCAACTGCCATCCCGGAGCCGACGACACCGACTATTCCCCCAACGGCGGTGCATGCTGGCGCGCCAGGCCGCTGCCCGCTTGTGCCGGGCCAGGGTCAGGTAATTATTACTCAGGGCTATGGCGTTGGGACGCACGCGCCCGCCGCGCTGTGGGGCGCGATCGATCTGGCGGTGAGCGGCGGCGCGACGCAGGGCACGACGGTGGTGGCAACTCACTCAGGCTATGTCCAGATCGCGCTGAACACGTGGCCCGCGGGCAACTATGTCTCGGTCGCGAGCGATACCGGCTGGCGCACCGGCTACTCCCACTTGCAGACCGTGCTGGTCGGCTCAGGCGACTACGTGGAGGCTGGCACGCCGATCGGCACCGTCGGCAGCACGGGCTACTCAACCGGCCCGCATCTGCACTACGATACCTGGCTCGACGGCGTTAACCTCGATCTCTCGCCGGTGCTCTTTTGCCAATAATCGCGTACAATGGGACGCATGACAGATTCGCGATCCCGCCGCCACGAGCGACGAGCCAGCCAGGCGATCACCCTGATGATCTCGCTGATCGGCCTGACGGCCTTCTGCTATCCCTTCTTTTTCTCGGCACTGCCCCGCGATACCAGCGCGAGCGTGCGCGCCGGAGACGCGCCCGTGATCTTTGGCATCCTCATGCCGCTCCTGCTGCTGCTGATCCTCGCCGAGCTGAGCAGCAGCCGCATGAATGCCAAGATCGTCGCGGCGCTGGGCGTGCTGACCGCGATCAACGCGATTCTGCGCCTGCCGACGGGACTGGGCGATAGCCCGACCTTTTTCTTTTTGCCGATCTTACTGGGCTATGCCTACGGCGGACGGTTTGGATTTTTGCATGGCGCGCTGAGCCTCTTCGTCTCGGCGCTGCTCACCTCTGGGATCGGGCCGTGGCTGCCGTTTCAGATGCTGGCGCTGGGCTGGCTGGGGCTGGGCGCGTCGGGGCTGCGCGCGCTGCGGCTGCGACCGGGAAGCTGGATCGAGGTGGGAGCGCTGACGCTGTACGGCTATGGCGCGGGCATGTTCTTCGGCGTGCTGATGAATGTCTATTTCTGGCCGTTCCAGGCGGGCGATAGCGGCTTCTCGTGGCAGCCCGGCCTATCGCTGGCGGAGACGCTGGGGCGCTACTGGGCCTTTTATGTGCTGTCGGGATCGCTGGCGTGGGATGCGCTCCGGGCTGTTTCGACCGCCGGATTGATCGCCGTGCTGGGCCGTCCGCTGCTCCGCGAGCTGCGCCGCTTTCACGCGCGCTTCTTCTGGCTGGCGGCAGAGCCACCGCCGACGATCCACACCGTCACGTAGAGACGGTATCGCGGGTAATCTTGGCCCGATACAGCGCGCTGTCGGTCGTATCCAGCAACTCCTGATCGGTCATGCCCGGCACGAACTCCGCCACGCCGATGCTGACGGTGATCAGACGATGCGGAAACGGATACGTCTTGACCGCAATCCGAATACGCTCGGCAACTTCGAGCGCGCCCTCCAGCGTGCTGTGCGGCAGGAGCGCCAGAAATTCCTCGCCACCCCAGCGCGCCACCAGATCGCTCGAGCGCACACACTGCCGGACGACGTGCGCAAACTGGCGCAGCACGATATTGCCCGACAGGTGTCCGTAGTTGTCGTTGTAGCTCTTGAAGTGATCGATGTCGAGCACCAGCAGCGTCAGGCGCTGATGATCGCGCTCCGACCAGGCGATATGCTGCGCCAGATGCATCATGAAGTGACGCTGATTCGCCAGCCCGGTCAGGTTATCGGTGAGCGCCTGCCGCTCCATATCGGCGTAGAGCCGCGCGTTCTCGATCGCCGTCGCCGCCTGTGTCGCGAAGATTTCGAGCACCGTGATCATTTCGGACGTGGGCCGCTGCCGGTCGGGTGGCTCGTCGACCGATAAGATGCCGACAAGACCGCCGCGATGGCCGTACAGCGGCACCAGCAGCACATCGTCGGCGTGCCACTCGTTGGGCGCGCCATCCCCAATCTTCGGGCGGTACGAGCGCTCGAAGAGCGCTTCGCGGTTGATCTGATCGATCCGCGCGTGATCGTGTGGGATATAGTAGCAGCGTCCGATGCGGAAATCATCGGCCATGAGCATCTTGTAGTGGGATAGCGGCACCACCTGCGACCGCAGCACCTCCCACTCAGGATCGGGCAGGCCCACGGATGCCACGCGCCGCACCGAGTTCGGATCGTCCCGATCCACCAGACTCAGCAGCGCCGAGCGGTAGCCCAGCGTCGAGCGCACCACCTCGACGATCTCAGGCAGCAGCGCTTGAAGGTTGAGATGCGCGCTGATCGCCTGGCTGATGTGCGACACCGCCTGAAGCTGAGCCAAGCGCTGATCGAGCAGATCGTGCTGCTGCGCGATCTTGGTATAGGCATAGGCGTTGCTCAGCGCAAGCGCGCCATGCGCCGTAAGCTGGTGCAAGAAGCGCACCTGGATCGGCCCGAACGGCTGGAGGCTATCGGCGCTCACCAGCAGCAGGCCCAGCATACGATCCTCGTGCCGCAGCGGAAAGATTGCCTGATAGCCTCGCTCGCGCAGCCGGAGATGAGACGGCACATACTCGATCGGCGAGATCTGGTATCCTTGAGCAAGGTTCAGGCTGGCGATGTATTCGCGGCCATTCGTCAAGCACGGGCTCCCGTCGGCACACGGCAGATCCGCACCCTGATGCGCCATAACCTGAAGGCGCTGATCGTCGGTCAGCAGCAGCACCGCGCCGCTAAGCTTTTCGGCAATGCCCAGCGCGTAGGTCAGCACCAGATCGATAATCTGCTGCGCGTCCAGCGTGGCGTTAAGCTGGCGCGCGATCTCGCTGATTCCGGCTAAGGTATCGGCCTGCTCGGCAAATGTCAGCTCCAGCGACTTGAACTGCTCCGACGTATAGACCGCCGTTGCCAGCAGCGCCGCGCACGCCTCCAGAGTTGCCCGGTAGCGCCGCGCCAGATGCGCATCGCCCACCGCCAGCACGCCGACGACGCTGCCGGCAAAGATCAGCGGCAGCGTAAACCACGCCTGCCTGGTAGGGCCGGTCGCCGGAATCAGGCAGGGCCGCCGCCGCCAGACGCACTCGACGAACGGATGCACATCGGCGGACACGGACGGCCAGTGCTCGACAGCGCGACCACGGACCACGGTGCGGAAATGCAGCAGCCGCTCTGAGTCGGCATAGGTTGCCAGCACCAGATCGCCGAGTCCGAGCACGTGCTGCAAATCGTCGGCAAGCGTCAACCCCATCTCCGGCAAGGACTGAATCTTTGCCAGCGCTTGACTGAGATGTTGGAGCACCTTAACCTGTGTTAAGTTGGTTTGCTTAGGAGCACGCACAGTAAGCCGACGCCGATGACGCATGGAGTAAGCCTCTTGCAGGCGCCGTCCTGAGAAGCCGAGCAATGCTCAATGGCTACAGGCAGCGAAGTATTGACATTATTATAAAGAAGAATACCTATCTTGTCGAAGGGGCCTTATGGGGGATCAGCGACGCGCCGTTGGGCGGCAGGGAGAGGTGCTTGCCGCAGCGTATTTGCAGCGCAAGGGATATGGTATCATCGCAACGAACTGGCGCTGCGCCGCCGGAGAGATCGATCTGATTACTATGGATGGCCCTGCGCTGGTCTTTGTCGAGGTTCGCACCCGGCGCGGAAGCACCGCCGGACTGGCCGAGGAGTCGGTGACGCGCGCCAAGCAGCGCCGTCTGGTGCGGCTCGCGCAGCGCTATTTGCAAAACCTGGACGATGCGCGCACGCCCTGGCTGGGGCCGTGGCGCATTGATGTGGTTGCCATTCATATAGCGCCGGGCACGTCCGGCACCCAGATTCGGCACCTGCAACACGCGGTTGAAGATCTTGAAAGCTAAGGAGCATCTATGACCACCCAACGAACCGTTGTTAGCACCGACCAGGCCCCCGGCGCGATCGGGCCATACTCGCAGGCGATTAGCACCGGCGATCTTGTGTTTTGCTCGGGCCAACTGCCGATGGACCCCGGCAGCGGCCAGCTTATTACCGGCTCGATCGAAGAGCAGACCCGCCGTGTCCTCGACAATCTGCGCGCAGTGCTGGAGGCTGCCGGATCATCCTTGAAGCAGGTCGTCAAAACGACGATCTTTCTGGCGGACATGAACGATTTTGCCAGCGTCAACGCGGTCTACGCCGAGTATTTCGATCAGGAGCCGCCCGCGCGCTCGACGGTGCAGGCAGCGCGTCTGCCGCGTGACGCGCGGGTCGAGATCGAGGCCATCGCCCTGCGCGGCTAGCGCCGACAGATCGGGTGGAGCTGCGCGCGTCGTGGCTCTACCCGCTTTAACATCCAGCCATTGTGCCCCCCGCTGCGAGGAATCATGCTCCGTCCACTTCCACTCCGTCTCAGCCTGAGCCTGGTTGCGCTCCTTAGCGTGGTGCTCGCCGCGCTGCTCATCGCGGGACGCCACGCGCAGCAGGTCCGTATTGTGCTGCCGGAGATCGCGGGCGACGCCGCGCTGGTGATCACGCCCGATGGTCGCACCGTGCTGATCGACGGCGGCGCGGATGGCGCCGCGCTGGCAACCTGGCTTGGCAATACGCTGCCCTTCGGCCAGCGCCACCTGGATGCTGTCGTGCTGACTCGCGCCGACGGGAAGACGCTGTCGGGACAGCTTGCCGCGCTCAAGCGCTATGCCGTGAAGGCGGCGCTCCTGCCCGCTACCGAGCGCCGCAGCAGCAGCCTGGATGCCTGGGAGCAACTGCTCGAAGCGCAGCAGGTCGCGCCTGAGTATGTCGCTCCCGGCGATCAACTGATGCTTGGTCGGTGCGCGCTGGACGTTTTGACGGCGCAAGACGGACAGATGACGCTGGCGTTGCAGTGCGGCCCGACTGTGGCCTATTTTCTGCAAGCCGTTGACGATGACGCGGAGACAGAGCTGAGCGCCCGCGATCTCGCCTCTGCCGCCCTGGTCGTCTTCCCGTGGAAGCGCCCGACCGACACGCCTTTGTTGCAGCGGCTACGTCCGGCGGCGATCGTCTTCAGCGACGGCGGTCGCGGCGAAAACGATCGTAGCTGGGCGGATCGCAGGGTTGACGCGGCCAGGCTGTACCACGAGCAGATCCACGGCCAGATCGAGCTGATCGGCGACGAGCGGCAGACGATGATTCGCGCTGAGCGAGGAGAGGATAGCGATGGCAATTGATATTGCGCGTGCGCAGGTCTTTGTCGAGAAGTATGGGACGCCTCTGGAGCGGGCGCGGCTGCTGGGCCTGCTCGATCCGCAGCGCATCGATCGGGTAGCGCCGCCCGCTGTCGCCGAGCTGCTCGCGCTGCAAAACCCGGACGGCGGCTTTCCCTTCGGCCTGGTTGCGGGGCGTCCCAGCGCGCTCTCGACAACGGCCTCGACGCTCTACTGGCTGCGCGATCTCAAGCGAAGCGGCAGCGCCGAGGCGCAGCGCGCGCTCGACTTTTTGAGCGCGCGGCAGACGCCGCGCGGCATCTGGCGTGAGCAGCGCAGCATTCAGCAGTTCAACCCACCACTCTGGAGCGATCCCGAATCGACGGCGGCGGATATTTACACCACCGGGCTCTGCGCAGGCGCGCTCGCGGTCTTCGCCGACGACGATCTGACGGTCGATCTTGCCGTCAACTGGCTCCAGACACAGCAGGCGCGCGATGGTCTGATGGCTGGCTTCAAAGCGCATAGCTCCTGGCTGACCGTGCCCGCGTTCGAGCGCATCTTCGGCAATGAGGCCCGCGCGACCCGGCGGCTGATCGGCGGATTGGGCCAGATCCTCGCCGACGAGTGGCCCGCCTCGATGGTGGCCTGGATGCTGCAATCGCTCCTGGACGCCGGCTATACCACCCGCACGGCACTGGTCGATCGCGCCTGGCACATGCTTCAGCAGGCGCAGCAGCCCGACGGATCGTTTACTGGCGATGACGAGGAGGATAGCGTCGTGCAGACCACGCTGGCCGCGATCGATGTGGCGCTGCGCTTTCGACGAAGGGGGCAAGCCTGATGCCAGACTGGACCAGCTTCACCCCAGCCGAGCTGCCGACGCTCATCGTGGGGCGCGAGATTCGCTTTTTCCTCTCGGTCGGCTCGACCAACGATCTGCTCAAGGAGGAGGCACGGCGCGGCGCGGCGGAGGGCCTCGTCTTTGTCACCGATGAGCAGGTCGCCGGGCGGGGGCGTCGTGGCCGAAGCTGGACCGCTCCCGCTGGCAGCAGCCTGCTGGTTTCTGCTCTGTTCCAGCCGAGCTGGCTTCCGGCCAGCAGCGCCTTCTTTATGACCATCCTGGCGGCGGTCGCGGCGGCGGAGGCGATCGAAGCTGTCACCGCGCTGACGGTCGATCTCAAGTGGCCCAACGATCTTCAGATCGGCGGCCAGAAGCTTGGCGGCATTCTGGTCGAGACTGAGATGAGCGATACGCAGCTTCACTGGACGGTGATCGGCTGTGGCATCAACGTCAACTGGAGCCCGCGCGCGATCCCGGAGCTGGCCGACATCGCCACTAGCATCAGCGCCGAGCTTGGCCGCACGATCGATCGGCGGGCGCTGCTCCACGCGCTGCTCACCCGCCTCGATGCGCGGTATCACCTTCTGCGGCAGGGCGCTCGCTCGGCGCTCTTCGATGCCTGGCGCGGCAGGCTGGGTACGCTCGGCCAGACGGTGCGCGTCGAAACACCAAATGGGCCGTTCCTGGGCGTCGCGGAGGACGTGACGCTCGACGGCGCGCTGATCCTGCGCGATGAGCGGCACCGGCAGCATCTCGTCAACGCGGGCGAGGTCAGCATCCGGCCAACGAAGAAGAACCACGAACGGACGCCCGGCAAACCTGGAACCGGGGATAACCCACCAAGCGAACAAGAGAACAAAGCTTAACTTCTTTGTTCCCTTGTTCCTTTGTTCTTTTGTTCACGGGCTCGGTTCGCTTGTTCCTTTTAGCCCTCTGCTCTCGCCTCTTGTTCTTTGTTCCGGGTACCCTCCGAGGTTTTTTGTTCTCCGCCTCCGATCGCCGCAACCAGCCCGCGCTCGACCATCTCTTTTGCGCGGCGGATCGCATTGGCAACGGCTTCGGGATCGGACTTGCCGTGCGCGATGATCGCCACGCCGTTAACGCCGAGCAGTGGAGCGCCGCCGTACGCCCGGTAGTCCAGCGTCTTCGCCATGTTGACCACCGCCGGAGCCAGCACCGCGCCCAGCAGCGCCGGGCCGCCGATCAAGCCTGCCAGCAGCGTGCGCAGCTTGTGCTTGCTCGTCGCCACCAGCAGCGCCAGCGGCGCGAGGCCGCCCAGCGCGCGGATCGCAACGCCGGGATCGCTGAGCTCGCGCTGGATCTTCTTGACGGCAAACTTTGCCACCGCCTCGGCCCCCTTGATAAACAGGTTGCCCACGAAACCATCGGCGATGATCACGTCCGCGATGTCGTTGACCAGCGCGTCCTTCGGCTCGGCGTTGCCCACGAAGTTAAGATCGCTGACTTTGAGCAGCGCGTGCGTCTCCTGCACCAGCTTATCGCCCTTGGTATCTTCCTCGCCGTTCGCCAGCAGCGCCACGCGTGGACGGCTGATACCCTGCACAAGCTGCGCGTACAGGCTGGTCATGCGCGCCCACTGCACCAGATACTCCGGCTTGCTGTCGGTATTCGCGCCGACATCCGCCACGGTGATCGTGCCTTTGAGCGAAGGAAAGACCGTCGCCAGGCAGGGCCGCTCGATCCCCGCGATCCGGCCCAGGACAAAGATCGCCCCGGCCATGATCGCGCCGCTGTTGCCCGCCGAGACAAACGCATCGGCCTCGCCGTCGCGCACGAGCCGCATGCCCACCGCGATCGACGAGCGCTTCTTGCGCCGGATCGCCTGCGCCGGATGCTCGTCCATCTCGATCATCTCAGGCGCGTCCACCACCGACAGCGTCAGACCAGCCGTATCGTGCCGCGCCAGCTCCGCCCGCACCTGCTCCGACGGACCAACCAGCACCACCTCGACACCAAGTGTGCGCGCCGCCTGGACCGCGCCCGCGACAGGCGCGGCGGGCGCGTGATCGCCGCCAACCGCATCCAGAACAATTCGCATGAGCTTCCTCCGTTAAGAACAGGACGTACGCAGTGGCCGAATTGCCTTCGGCAGAGCCGTACGGGATTGGTCAAGGTTGTGTGTTGTGTGCCCGAACGGCACACAACAGGGAATCTTCCTTGCTGCCGCAGGCTAAGCGCCGCTCCAGGAACAGTTTGCTGTGTAACTCCGGTCAAGAGCAGAAGCGCTCGACGGCACCCTGATGCTGATCGAGCGCTCCCGCGCTGCTATGCCTGCGTCAGACGCGCCAGCTCCTCGTCGACAACCTTCGGGTCGAGCTTGCGAAACAGCGGCGCTGGCTCCTTGAGCTCCTGCCCGATCGGCAGTTGGCTCGGCTCCCAGCGGCCACTCCACGACTCCGGCTCGCACGTTAGAACCTGATGCGTTGAGCCGTTGTCCTCCGTCACCTCGTTGAAGAAGATCGGCCCGGCGATCGTGCCCTCGTAGCCGAGCATCTCGTGGAGCCGCTGCGACGAGAAGGGCAGGAACGGGCAGAACAGCGTCTTGAGATTATCGACGACGCGCAGGCCCACGTACAGGATCGTCGCGGCCCGCTCGCGATCGAGCTTGATCACCTTCCACGGCTCCTGCTCGGAGATATAGCCGTTCGCCTGCGCCGCCAGGCTCATTGCCTCTTGCAGCGCGGCCCGAAAGCGCGCCGTCTCGATCAACTGCCCGACGGTCGTAAAGCCGTTCTCGACCGCGCGCAGGATCGCCCGATCTTCCTCGGTCAGCTCGCCCGGCTGCGGCACCACATCGAAGTTGTTGTAGGCGTTCTTGATCACGCGGTTGACCAGATTGCCCCACGTCGCGACCAACTCGTCGTTGTTGCGCCGCACGAACTCGGCCCAGGTAAAATCGGTATCCTGCGTCTCAGGCCCGCCGATCGTCAGGTAGTAGCGCAGCGGGTCGGCGTCATAGCGCGACAGCACATCGCGGACGTAGATTACCACGCCGCGCGACGACGAGAACTTCTTGCCCTCCATCGTCAGGAACTCCGAGGATACCACGTCGTACGGCAGATCGAGCGTGTGCTCGCCGTCGGTCAGGGGGCCTGTATCGTAGCCCATCAGCATCGCGGGCCAGATCTCGGAGTGGAAGACGATGTTGTCTTTGCCCATGAAGTAGTAGCTGCGCGAGTCGCGGTTGAGCCACCACTCCTGCCAGGCGTCGGGCGTGCCGCGCACGATGGCCCACTCGATGCTCGCCGAGAGATAGCCAATCACCGCGTCGAACCAGACATAGATGCGCTTGCCGTCGAAGCCCGGCAGCGGGATCGGCACGCCCCACTCCAGATCGCGGGTGATGGCGCGCGGCTGCACGTGTTCGAGCAGGTTCAGCGAGAACGCGCGCACGTTTGGCCGCCAGTGTGTCTGGCCGTCGATCCAGACGCGCAGTTGCTCGCGAAACTTCGGCAGATCGAGAAAAAAGTGCTCGGTCGGCTTGAAGACCGGCGTCGAGCCGTCGATCTTGGAGCGCGGATTGATCAGATTGACCGGATCGAGCTGGTTGCCGCAGTTATCGCACTGATCGCCGCGCGCCTCGCCGTAGCCGCAGATCGGGCACGTTCCCTCCACGTAGCGATCGGGCAGCGCCTGGCCGCTCGCCGAGAAGGTGCCGGTCATGGTGTCTTTATAGATCGCGCCGGTCTTGAGCATCTGCAAAAAGAGATCCTGCACCACGCGGTAGTGATTGCGTGTCGTCGTGCGCGTGAACAGATCGTAAGCCAGACCCAGGTTGCGCAGGTCCTCCGCGATCACCGCGCTGTAGCGGTCGGCGAGCACCTTGGGCGACACGCCCTCTTTATCTGCCTGCACCGTGATCGGCGTTCCGTGCTCGTCCGTTCCCGAAACCATCAGCACATCGTTGCCTGCCAGCCGATGGTAGCGAGCGAAAATATCGCTGGGCACGCCAAAGCCGGCGACATGCCCGACATGGCGCGGACCATTCGCATAGGGCCAGGCGACGGCGACAAGGATTTTTTTAGACATCACATAGCTCCTTCAGGAGACTGTATAGTAAACGAAGTGCAAACAAAAAAACAAAGTGCAACCGAACAGGCCGAGGCAACTCCTCATTCGCTCGTTCAGCCGTGCTTTGTTCCCTGGGATCGATGCTTTAGTTTCTGGCAGCCGGAGCCGCCATCCGGTCGCGCGCGGCGCGCCACAGCCCAAACCGGCGCGGCGCGCCGTTGGGGCAGCGCACGACCACGACGATGCGCCGATCGCTCGCCGCCGAACAGGACGATTGTTGTCTGCTCTGTCGCATATGCCGCTCCCGCCGAGTACGAGCCATTGTACCACGCGGATACGTGACAGTGAAGCATTATTTTCCTGGTTGACAGCCGCTCGCTGCGTGCTATGATTCACCGTGCTGTAAGGCCGTCGTGGGTGACGACCATTGTCGTCGCGGCGGCTTTTTTGCGTGCAGCCGATGGCCCGCTGGATGCATACTCGTCAGCGGACGAGAGAACAACGAACGAGGGAAACCTTGAACTTTGAACTCGAAGCGGCTGCAACGAAACGGCGATGTATGCGTACTACGGCTGGATTGAAATTGGAGCCCGCAGCGAGGCCCATGATCTATGGTTACGAACCTGAACGATTTGTAACCGCTGGAGCGACACGATTGCAGTTATCAACAGGCGGGGACACAACCCCTCTTTATCGAGCATATCGGCATCCTATAGTCCAGACAGCAGGCTGATGGAACCAAACGCTGAGATGTAGGGTGTATCTTGTATCGTGGTGACAGCAATGCAACGTGCTCTCAAGATCAACCTAACGATTCATTGTGTGCAGCGAGCTCATGCATTGCACGTACTTCTTACTACTAGGTGATTGGGAATCGAGGTTGACTATCTATGATCGCCGAACTTAAGCGATTCATCATCGGCTCACCAATTGAGACAGCGCGACAAACGCATGAGCGCCTCTCGAAAAAAATTGCGCTAGCCGTCTTTTCGTCGGACGCACTATCGTCTGTAGCGTATGCCACAGAGGAAATTCTACACATCCTGGTGCTGGGAGGAATTGCAGCTCTTAGCCTGTCATTGCCGGTAGCGGCGGGCATTGCCGTATTGCTGATGGTGGTGTCATTTTCATACCGCCAGACAATCAAGGCGTATCCGCACGGCGGCGGCTCCTACATCGTCGCAAAAGATAACCTTGGCGTGCTGCCGAGCCTCACTGCCGGTGCTGGTCTTCTGGTAGGCTATGTGCTGACGGTAGCCGTGTCACTTTCGGCGGGTGTCTCCGCAATTGTCTCGGCGCTACCGCAGCTGGATACGTATCGTGTATCGATGGCGCTCGTCTTCGTGGTGCTGCTAACACTGACCAATCTACGCGGATTACGCGAGTCCGGTCTGATCTTTTCAGTTCCCACGTATGCCTTTATTGCCACCATTTTTACACTCTTGATCATTGGCAGCTACCGCTACCTGACGGGGACGATCATTCCCGTGAACTCTGCTGAGCATCTAGCGCCAGTGCAAGGGGTGGGTGAAACCTTTGGTCTTCTGTTTATCATGAAGGCTTTCGCTGCCGGCTGCACCGCATTGACCGGAATTGAAGCAATCTCGGATGGCGTGCCCGCGTTCAAGAAACCGGAATGGGTTAACGCTCGCGCAACCCTCACGGTCATGGCCGTGCTCCTGACGATCATGTTTCTGGGTATTACGTTTCTTGCACAGCAGTACCAGGCGCTACCGGCTGAGCACGGCAATCCCGAAACGGTCCTCTCCCAAATCGGACGCGGCGTATTTGGTGGACGCGGCATTCCATACTCTGTGCTCCAGGCAGCGACGGCAACCATCCTCATTTTAGCAGCCAACACTGCGTATGCGGACTTCCCACGATTGCTTTCGTTCCTGGCACGCGACCGCTACATGCCTCGGCAGTTCGCTTCACTGGGCGATCGTCTGGTCTTTTCTAATGGCATCATTATGCTGGCCGTCGCTGCCAGCGTGCTGATCGTGATGTTTGATGCAACGGTTACGGCGCTCATCCCGCTTTACGCCGGTGGGGTCTTCATTTCGTTTACGATTGCACAAACCGGTATGGTTCAGCGCTGGCGACGAACACGAGAGCCCGGTTGGCAGCGTGGAATGCTGATTAATGGTATTGGAGCGCTCACTACGTTCATCGTAGCGATTATTGTCATATCCCAAAAATTTCTGCTCGGCGCCTGGATCTTGATGCTGCTGCTCCCTGCAATCATTGCGATGTTTCTCGCGATCCATCAGCACTACGTCAACGCCGCCAAGCAGCTCTCGCTCGAAGGTCTGGAGCCGCCGCCGCCCCTGCGTAACACCGTGATCATCCCCGTCTCTACCCTCCATCGCGGGGTGATCAACGCTCTCACCTATGCCGAGTCGATCGCCCCCGGCCA